>DASSAY010000279.1:0-6582 GCA_035699185.1 Balneolaceae bacterium
GACAGCGTACCAGTCCTTTCTGGTTCCTGTCAGCGTCACACGAAACAACGCTGTTCCCGACCTTTCGGGACGGACGCTTACAGGTTGTTTTATTTAAATATACCATTCACCCTTCAGAATAAGAAATTAAAAGTGATCAGACATGAAATGTGAGACGAAGTGTTTCACTCTAAATACTTATCACAAATCATCACAACCCAAATTTGTCAATCTGTTCTTTACTTTCTTCTTTGGTAGAGGGAATCGAAATCCGTGAGTCAGTAATTTGGTTAACGCGGTTTGCGAGGGCTATGGCGCGGTCATCTTGCCCGGCTTTGAAGTAAATATGCTGAATAATCGTTAAATGACTGATGGAAAAGCTAATGTCGCGCGTTAAATTCTGCCGTCGTGCAATTACCGATTGAATTCTGCTTCGAATTTCGCGCTGTTCCTCTATATCAGCATTCATACGGGCTTCGTTGGCTTCCTGGTCAAGTTGAAGTATTTCTTGCTGAAGCTGATCGTATTCAGCCATACTGTAGATCAAACCTTCCAACACTTCTTCTTCCGCTTTTTCAGCCAGGCCCACGGCGCTCTCCATAGCGCCGACATCGCTATAATTATAGGCGTAAAGCACTACCGAATTGACATTATTTGCATAAACTTCAAACGGAACGCGTTCTTCACCCCAGTTTAACCAGTAGGCTGCACTGTCGGGCATGCCCATTTGCTGATATTTATTAGCCAGCTCAGTGATGCTAAACCGGTAGTTGCCCAGCATGCGGCGAATATTCTCATTAAAATAGACATTGGGATTATTCCATTCTCGGAAACGGAAATCTTTAAGGCGTTTGGCATGAATCTCCGCGTTAATCCAGCCGTAGCTCGCCGCTTCATGTCGCTGAGGTACAACCCTGAATGCTTTACCTTCAAACCGGAAATAAGGCTGAAGATTCAGCTGGCTTTGGGTTGAAACGGTATTGGCAAAATAAATGGGACGCACCCAGTTGTTATTTTTCAGAATATTGAGAATCACTTTATCCTGAACCCGCAGGAAATAACGGGGATTGCCCTGGTAATCCGTTCCCGCCGAGCGCCCCTGTAAAAACCAGTGAACGCTGCTGTCCAGAGAGTCAATGGGGATGTTGAAATCTACGCCTTTGTTATAAATGGGACGCGGGTCATCGGGATCAACGTCAATAGCTTTTTTATAGGCATTTTCGCCGGAGAATACGCGTCCTGAATCGCTAAGTTCTACTTCGGTGATCGCTTTTTCATATTCACCTACATCAGGGAAAACTTTTTTCAACAGTTCTTTATTTACCGGGATGGAGATGGTATCCGGTTCATAAAGCGTAAGGCTGCTGGTCATCTGCTCAATTTCTTCATTAGTGAATGAAATAGGCAGCGGAGCTGATTTATGAGACCATTGATCCCGCAGCTGCCTGATATACCAATCCGTATTCAACAGGCTGAGGCAAACGACGCGCACATCGGTTCGCACGCCCATCACTTCCTGTAAATACCAAAGCGGAAAAGTATCGTTATCGCCATTGGTGAACAGAATACCATTCGGAGCCACCGATTGCAGCAAATTATAGGCATAATCGGAGGCGACATAATTGTTGCTTCGATCGTGATCGTTATAATTTTGCATGCCCATTAACACCGGAGACGCAAAAAACAGAACGCCCAAAACCCCATATGCGATTACTTTATTCGACTTAAAATAATCCTTCACCAATTCTATTAATCCGCCGGCACCAATCCCGATCCATATTGAAAAAGCAAAGAATGAGCCCACGTAGGCATAATCCCGCTCGCGGGGCTGAAGAGGCGTTTGGTTGAGGAAAACGATGATGGCAAAGCCGGTCATTATGAATAACGCCAGCACAGAAAGCGCCCGTTTCCAGTCTTTTTGAAAATGGAAAAGCATACCAAAAAGCCCCAGCAGAAATGGAATATAAAAATAGCTGTTATGAGCCGGATTTTCCTCATACTGACTATCCGAAAAGCCCGCCTGCCAGCCGGTTCCCTGAATATCCGATTCACGTCCAATAAAATTCCAGTTAAAATAGCGGACATACATGTGATTTAACTGGTAATCGATAAAATAATCAAGATCGCTCGAATACTGGGCGTATTGTTTCAGGTGTGATGGCTGTGAGGAATACCTGCGCGGGAAAAGCACTTCATCACTCCGGTCTATGCCGCCTAACGAATTATCATAGGTATAACCGCTTAAAAGGGGCGTGCTGCCATACTGCTCGCGCTTTAGATAACTGATGAATGACTCAACCGTTTCAGGGTTATTTTCGTCAATGGGAGGGTCCGAAAGGGAACGAATGAAGATGAGGGCGTAGGATGAGTAGCCGATCAAAATCATGGCATAGCAGATGAGTACGATATTTGAGAGGCGGTAGTTGTTTTTATGGGTATAGTAAATTGCCCCGCCTAAAGAAAGAATCACCAGCAAGATAAAGATGATGGGGCCGATCAGGCCGAAAGTTGCCTCATTCACGCTCTCTAAAATGCTGGGCAGGGTCAGCAGGGTGAAGGGATAAATCACCAGAAATGAAACTACAGCGATCACTGCCGCACCGGTTATGGATAAAAGGGTAAAATCTCTTTTTTTGAAATAGATAATAAGAGCTACAAAAAAGAGTGCGAGCAGGTTCAGCAGGTGAATACCCAGCGCGATGCCAAACAAATAGGCGATGAGAATCAGCCATCGCTCGTTATTCGGCTTTTCATGATTTTCGGCCCAAACCAGTGCCAGCCAGACTACCATAGCAGTGAAAAACATGGAGATGGCATAGACTTCCGCTTCAACCGCGTTGAACCAAAAAGTATCGGTAACGGCAAAGGTAAGCGCCCCGATTAACGCTCCGCCGTACATACCGATTTTATCAATAGACAGCATGGTTTCGGCATTGCCCTTCCATTCCTGTACAAGCCGCACGATGATCAAATAGAGCAACATAACGGTGAGAGCAGAAGCCAGCGCACTGATAAAATTAACGCTCACTGCAACCCAAGAAAGCGGCATAAACATCGAGAAAAGGCGCCCCAACAGCGAATAAAAGGGGGCACCCGGCGGGTGATTAACCTGCAACCCGTGAGCTACGGCAATAAATTCACCGGCATCCCAGAAACTGGTGGTCGGAGCCAGTGTGAGCATATATAAAATAAGAGAAGCAAAAAATGTAGTTAAAGCTAAACTACGATTGATTGATTTATGGTTCGAAAACATTCGTACCTTAATTAATTGTAGCAATTACATTATTCCGCAGGCAATAATAGCCATAGGTAAGTTAGAATCAAAATGGAACTGTGGGTGGCAGTAAGAAAAGAAAAACGAAAGGGATGGGTTAATATTTTTCATGCAATAAAGGTACCTGGCGCCTTTATGCAACAATATGTTAATTATTCACCCAAAGACTTGCCACTTATTAAAAAATCATTTAATTAGATTGCTAATTAATTAGAAAGAAAAGGATGGATAGCATGGAATCGAATAAAGGGGGCAAAGAATTTTTTTCCTCAAAACTGGGAATGATTTTAAGTGTACTGGGCATCGCGGTGGGCACCGGAAATATTTGGCGTTTTCCCCGCATTGTAGCACAAACCGGTACCGAAGAGGGTGCCGGAGCTTTTATTTTTGCCTGGGTCTGTTGCCTTTTCCTTTTTTCTATTCCGCTGATTATCGCCGAATACGGCATCGGGCGCAATGGACGAGAGGGCGTCATTGGCTCGTTTATGAAGCTGGTTGGTGAAAAAAAGGCCTGGATGGGCAGTTTTATTGGTTTTGTGGCTACGGCCATCATGTTTTATTACAGCGTGGTTACCGGCTGGTGTTTGTATTACTTGATTGAGTCGATCACCTCGGCCTTGCCTGCGAATATTGAACAAGCTACAATGGTTTGGGAAGGATTTCAAAGTTCAGCCCTGCCCAGTGTATTTCATGCTTTGATGATGATATTAGGCGGAATCATCGTGGTGAAAGGCGTTTCATCCATTGAACGCATCAGTAAAGTATTGATTCCATCGCTGGTGCTGGTCGTCATCATTTCGCTGATTCGCGCCGTTACGCTTCCCGGAAGCTATGAAGGGATTGTCTACTTTTTCACTCCCGACTGGTCGTCACTCAGCAATCCCCAAATCTGGATTGAAGCTCTCACCCAAAACGCCTGGGATACCGGGGCCGGTTGGGGACTTATCCTCACTTATGCCGCTTATATGCGCTCAAAAGATGATATCACCATCAGCGCTTTTCAAACCGGAATTGCCAATAACTGCGTTTCGCTGATGGCTGGAATCATGATATTTTCTGCGGTATTTGCCATTTTAGGCAGCAGTATGAGTCAACCCGAGATCATGGAAATTATGCGTCAATCAGGTCCGGCTTCGACGGGATTAACCTTCATGTGGCTGCCGCAGCTGTTTAACCAAATGGCCGGGGGACGCATTTTTGCCATCCTGTTCTTCTTAGGCCTCACTTTCGCGGCCTTCACATCACTCGTTTCGATGATTGAATTGGCCACCCGCGTTTTTGTGGATATGGGGTACCAGCGCAAAAAAGTGACGATTTACATCTGTATTACCGGCTTTTTGCTGGGACTGCCTTCCGCTATTTCAGTTGATTTTCTTGCCAATCAGGATTTTGTCTGGGCCGTAGGGCTGATGGTTTCCGGCGCCTTTATTTCGTTTGGAGTGATTAAATTCGGTGCTCACCGGTTCCGCAGCGAAATTGTTAACAATGAAAATCACAAGTACTCTCTTGGGTATTGGTGGGAAATCGTCATCAAATACGTGGTGCCCATTGAAGTGATTTCGCTGCTCGGCTGGTGGATGTATCACGCTGCTTTAACCGACGGCTGGTATAACCCGTTCAACAAATATACGCTGGCAACCATTTTGGTGCAGTGGGGCATTGCGATGGGCTTTTTCTACTTTATGAACCGAAAAATTGTCGAGAAAACGAGGGGGAAAGTTTCTAATGATCTCCAGAGCCGGGAAGCAGCACCCTCTGACGGATGACACTTTTCATCATTCGAAAGGATCTGAAAATAAAGAATTATTCGGGTGATGAATGGGCTTGTCAAAACTACCAGAACCTCATTCAATTTCTATATCGTATTTATCCAATAATCCCACAATTTCGGGCATAGAGAATTTCGCCTTTTTTATTTGATTGATTTCCGGATCGATAGAGAAATGGTAGGATGTTCTAAAGTCGACGTTCTTCAAAATTGTGTTTTTAAATACGGCTCCCGCTAAATCGCAATTACTAAAAGTTGAATGAGTTAAATCCGATTCAGTAAAATCTGCCTCTTTAAGATTACAGTTTTCAAAAGTTGTATTTTTTAAGCTCAGCTTATAAAAGGAGGCCAGGCTTAACTGGCAATCATTAAAGCTCATAGACAGTAAAAGTTCATTACAGTCATCAAGCGTTAAGCCCAGTAATTTACAATTCTTGAAGTGTACATCTCTGAAAAGGGTGGCATATATTTTCACCCTGCTAAAGTTGCAATTTTCAAAGGTGCAGTCTATAAATTTAATTTTCGATAAATCAGAATTCAAGAAATTGCAGTTATTAAAAGCGCAGCTTTCATACTCCTTACTCATTTCTTTTGCTGAAAAATCGATCTTATCAAAATTTTGTATATGCTGATAAGATTCACTCATACTAAATTTATTAAAAGTTAACAGTCTTGTTCAAATTCAGACCCTTAGCGATCCACGGAATCCCCGGGCAGCATAGTAAGATTCTGCTCCATTATGATACACGAAAACGTGGCCGTAGCGGAAATCACAAAAGAGGGCGCCGCCGAGCTTTCTAATATCAGCTGGCGTTTTCACCCAGCTCGACGTTTTCGTATCGAAATTTCTCCCGAGCATTCGGGATAGTTCCCGATATTGCTCTTCCGTTAAAAGCTCAATGCCCATAGCAGCCGCCATATCCAAAGCGTTATTTTCTGGTTTATGGGTTTTCCTTGATTCCAATGCTTCACGATCATAACAAACACTTCTGCGGCCTTTAGGACTTTCTGCTGAACAATCATAAAAAATGTATTCGCCCGTCTTTTTATCATAGCCAACAACATCCGGTTCACCACCCGTTTTTTCCATTTCGTTGAGTGACCACAGCTTTCCCCCCGAATACTCGGAGTCCAGTTTGGCTTTTACTTCAGCCCATTCAAGACCTTTATGACGGTTCATGTTTTTAAAAAAACGAGCTTTCAACGTTCCGAGTAGTTCTTTACGTTGTTCGGTTGATAATTTTGGTTTCATTCTATTCATTATTAGTTAACGGTCCAATACTTTGTCTCAATCATGAAATTCCAAGCTACATAAAATATAGAAGAGTTGAAGCTTGAAAAATCAATAGCAATCTTTGAGGAATAAGAAGTTTGAACGGAATAAATTATAATTGTGTACTATAAAACCTAATTCATGAATACAAAGAAAAGCGTAAGATTCAACAATGATGCAAGGCGGCCATGAAGGATGAGATGATAGACTCGCATAACACGCAGGAACAGATTCTACGGTTGTTTCCTGCCCCGGGGAGCTCAGTGGATTTGCATGGATTATACCTTG
>DASSAY010000280.1:0-18109 GCA_035699185.1 Balneolaceae bacterium
AGTAGAAATGGGAATGAAGGAAGCGGGAGAGATGAGCCAAAAAGAGATAGAGCATCATTTCCAACAGCGCCGGGAAAAAAGGAATAAATAGCTTTGGAAATAATCTGGAAACCACAAGCTCGAAAGGATTTAGAAGCTATTGAGGAATATTATTTGAAAGTAGCCCCAAAATTCGGGGATGTTTTTGTCGATAAAGTACTGGAAGCTGTTCAGCAATTAGAACGTTTTCCTCAATCAGGACGCAAGATTCCCGAAATAAATGATCCGGATTTTCGCGAAATAATTTATTTCGTCGCTTCTGATCGCGAAACAGTTGAGATTTTAACTGTTTTTCATTCTGCCCGGCAATTTTAATTATGCTAAACATGAAAAACAAGTCATATATCTTGGTCTTAAAAAAATTCCAAAATTTCGTGTTTTTGTGCTTTAGTGGCTAAAACAAAATAGAGAGATTTTATGCGTATCGTTTTTATGGGGTCGCCCGATTTTGCAGTTCCAAGCCTTGAAAAGCTTCATCAATCCAGCCATGAAATTGTAACGGTAATCAGCAATGTTGACAAACGGCGCGGGCGAAGAGCCAAACCGAGCCCCACCGCGGTAAAAGCCAAAGCCGTTGAACTGGGCCTGCCGGTTATTGAAGTGGATAAAATGGATGACCCTTCTTTTTATGAACAGCTTCGAAGGCTGAAAGCAGATCTTTTTGTAGTGGTAGCCTTTCGCATTCTTCCGGCTGATGTTTTAGAACTCCCTTCAAAAGGTGCTGTCAATTTACATGCTTCTTTATTACCCAAATACCGGGGTGCGGCTCCCATCCATTGGGCTGTTATGAATGGCGAGGAGAAAACAGGCTGTACGATTTTTTGGCTGGATGAAAAAGTAGATACCGGGCAAATCATCAAACAAAGAGCTACGGAAATTGGTCCCAATGAAACCACGGGTGATTTGTACGAACGGCTCAAAAAGATGGGTAGTGAACTGCTGATGGATGCGGTTGAGGAAATCGCGCTCGGAACTGCTCAGGCATCACCCCAGACGCATAAAAAAGCCACCCCTGCCCCTAAATTGTTTACCGATGACTGCCGGATCGATTTTCATCAACCCGCGCAAAAAGTGCATAACAAAATTCGCGGGTTAAGCCCCTTTCCAACCGCCTGGGCCGAACTCGATGATCTCAAATTTAATATGTATCGTTCAGAAATTGGCCCTGAAAAAGATCTGGCGGCGGGGGAACTGTCGATGGAAGATGGAGTGTTATTGGCAGGCTGTGAGCCAGGAACTATTGTGCTTAAAGAAGTACAAATGGAGGGCAAGCGCCGTATGTCCGGCAAAGACTTCATCAACGGGTATAGCGGAATTGGAGTGTTGCATTAACAAAATCCTATTGGCATAAATAAGCAGAAAATAATTATACTTGCACATTAGTTAATTTAAATTTTAGTTCGGTAAACGATTTTTCACTCTAAAAAATGAATAGCTGATATGGAATTACCACCTTTATTAAATGCAGCGAAAAGCGGAGCGTTAGCAAAGGTTAAAGAACTTGTTGAAAATGGAAGCGATGTGAATGAAACGACCAAAAGCGGGACATCATCCTTGATTTTAGCCGCTCAGAAAAATCATCTCGCAGTGGTAAAATTTTTGCTGGAAAGTGGCGCTGATGCCAATAAAACAACCTCGATGGGAGGTACGGCCCTAAATCGAGCCGCCGAAAACGGTAACACCGAAATGATGCAGCTGCTTTTTGATTATAAAGCTAAAGTTGGAGAGGTAGGACTTATTTCTGCCGCTCGCGAGGGACATTTGGAAGTGGTGAAACTGCTCGTTGAAAATGGTGCAGATGTAAATGTGCGTCAACGCTGGGGAAAAACACCTTTAATGCTTGCCGCGCGCGAGGGACATGTAGAAATTGTGACGTATCTGGTAGAACATGGGGCAGATGTAAAAATTAAAAGCAAAGACGGTGATACCGCGCTGTCGCTGGCCCTGGATAATGATAATGTGGATATCGCGAGCCAGTTGAGGCGCGCAGGGGCTTCGAATCCTACCCGCAAGGTTTCAAATCCTGTTTTAGGTGAGGATGATGATGACGTGGAGGTCGAGATTGATGAAGAGTTCACCGACTTGCCCGATACAGAAGATTTCCCCGGCGAAGAAGATGCAGACGAAGATTAACCATGAAAAGAGTTTTATTAGCTTTATATTTGAACGATTCAGTGCTAATTTTATTTAAGCTCATAACCATTTGAATAATTTAAATTATTAACTAAAAGAGGCAACATAAAAAGTAGAATTATGGCTAAAATTAATATTGGGATTAATGGCTTCGGACGTATCGGCCGGTTAGTAGCGCGGTCGATTTTTGCATATCACAGGGATGAAATAAACATCGTTGGCATCAACGATTTGACAGACGCCAAAACGCTGGCGCATCTTTTTCAGCATGATTCGGTTCACGGCAAATATGAGGGTGATGTCAGTGCCACCGACAGCAGCATTACGATTGATGGCATGGAAATTGGCATTTCCTCCGAACGTGATCCGGCTCAGTTAAAATGGGATGAACGCGGGGCAGATATTGTCGTTGAATCAACCGGACTTTTTCGCAGAAGGGAAGATGCCGCGAAACACCTCGAAGCCGGGGCGAAAAAAGTGATTATTTCTGCTCCCGCTAAAGGCGGAAAAGATGTAAGTACCATCGTACTTGGAGTGAATGAAAATGAAATTGATAAGGATACACAAATTTATTCCAACGCCAGCTGCACCACCAACTGCCTGGCACCGATGGTAAAAATCCTGGATGATGCTTTCGGCATCGAAAAAGCTTTTATGACCACCATCCACGCTTATACCGGGGATCAGCAGCTGGTGGACGGGCCTCATCGTGATCTTCGCAGAGCTCGAGCGGCTGCTTACAACATCATACCCACAACTACAGGCGCTGCCAAAGCCGTAGGGCTGGTTCTTCCTCATCTCGATGGAAAACTTGATGGCGGGGCCGTACGCGTTCCGGTACCTGACGGCTCATTAACGGATTTGACCGCGGTAGTGAATAAAGATGCATCCCCCGAAGAAGTACATCAGGCCTTCAAAAAAGCCGCAACAGGTGATATGAAAGGCATATTGGAATATTCCGAGGATGAGCTGGTTTCCACTGATATTCTCAGTAATCCCCATTCTTGCATTTACGACAGCAAGCTTACCAAGGTGGATGGCAATTTAATTAAGATTATTGGCTGGTATGATAACGAAGCCGGCTATTCTGCCCGCACCGCCGATTTGATTACAAAAATTGCCTAACTTTGGTTAGCCGTCGATTTATTATAAATCCTCTTTCTTAATCAGGGAGAGGATTTTTTTATGAATGAATTCATCTCTTTTTTTACAATACCTCGTTAAACCGGCCTTCGGTCCATAGCTTTTTCATTCATGGCTTGTTCAACGTTTTTCAGCACCTTTTCTATCGTAGTTTCCGGCATTTCAGAAGGATCGTGACCACTTAAATAAGATAATCCGGGGGCCACAGAAACTCTGGTCAATTGATCGCTTTCTTCGACAATATGAGCATAAATCATAAAGTCATCCGACTCCCGAAAACTAATCAAACCAAGCTCATCATTACGGCCTGTTATGGGCATTTCCGCGGCATGCAGGGCCGGAGGAAAACTATTCATCACTTCTTCCTTGCTGTGGCTGAAGGTACGTTCTAACGGTTTCATCCAACATTAACTTTAAAACTGAATATTTTCTTTGTATTCATAATGCTTTGATGAGGAATAATCATTCCTTTTGAAAAGATAAATAGTTATAAAACGTAATATTTCTTCATATTTTTGGTTATACTTTGATCTGATTTGTGATACCATCATTCTATTATCTTCCGCATAGAAAAAGGGTTTTCATTACGTAATTTATGAAACGAAATTCAGGGCAGGGCACTACAAAGAAAACATGCGCTACGGCGATTGCTCACGCCAATATCGCACTGATTAAATATTGGGGTAAGCGGCAGGGAGAGCTAAATTTACCCGCTGTCGGCTCTATTTCATTGACCTTAGATTCATTGGGAACAGAAACCACCATACATTTTGATAGCACCCTAAAAGCAGATCATTTTGAGCTGAATGGCAAGACTGTCTCCGGTTCCTCTTTGCAGCGCCTGTCAAATTTCTTAGATTGTGTTGATTCAGCCCGGCCTTATGCCGCGGTCGCGAGCACCAATAATTTTCCCACGGCAGCGGGACTGGCTTCCTCCGCCTCAGGCTTTGCGGCCCTCGCTCTTTCAGCATCTGTTGCATTGGGGCAGAATCTCAGCCGCAAAGCGTTATCAAAACTGGCCAGACAGGGCTCGGGCTCTGCGGCTCGTTCGGTTTATGGAGGATTTGTTGAAATGAAATGCGGAAATGATCCAAGCGGCATGGATGATTTTGCCAGTCCCCTGTTTGATGAAGATTACTGGGATGTCCGCATGCTTATCGCCATCACCTCAACCGAAAAGAAGCCGGTGGGATCTACGCAGGGAATGAATCACACCGCCCGGACATCCCCTTATTATGATGTCTGGCTGCAATCGCAACCGGCAGATTTAAAGGAAATGCGAGCTGCCCTACAGGCGAAGGATTTTGAAAAAGTGGGCGAATTAATGGAATACAGCTGTTTTAAAATGCACGGTTTGGCCATGTCCGCGCGCCCGGCACTACTTTACTGGAATGAAGCAACCATAGAAGTGATTCGCATAATCAGGGATTTACGTCGAAATGGAACAGCCGCTTATGTGACTGTAGATGCCGGTCCGCAAGTGAAAATACTTTGTCTGCCGGAAACTATTGATGATGTAAAGCAGGCGCTGGAAACGGTTAAAGGAGTAAAAGAAATACTGGCTTGCAGGCCCGGACCCGCAGCCGCAATAAAATCATTAGAAAAAGCATAAATTTTAAAATGTCTGATTCAACCATTCAAGCATCAGCACCCGGTAAGTTAATTTTACTGGGTGAATATGCCGTTCTTGAAGAAGCGCCCTGCCTTGTTGCGGCCGTTGACAGAAGCTGTGATGTACAAATTAATCCGCTTTCGGGAAAAACTTCCCGCATTGTAGCATCCAACCCCGATATACCGGATATTCAATTCACCCTGAGTGATGAAGGTGAGATGCGTTTTAAGAATGATTTATCTTCCGAAAACCGCGAGCGTCTCCGTTTCGTGATTTCTACCTTAAAATATGTGATTCAACAAAATGATAAGACGTTTTCAGCCGCGGCTATAAAAATAGATACCCAAAAATTTTACCATAAAACGGGACACAAATTAGGTTTAGGCGCCAGCGCCGCGATCACCGTTTCACTACTCTCCGCGCTGATGAAATACATCAACAAACCAGTGTCGGGCAGAGGCCTTTATCGCGAAGCCTACCGGATCCACCGCAAAGCGCAGGGAAAGTTGGGCAGCGGAACCGATATTGCTGCCAGTGCCATTGGCGGGGTGATGCAGTACCGGATGCAGAAAAATGGACATGAAGTCGACGGAATTTTGGAACCCACAGCATGGCCACAAGATTTGCAAATGATCCCCATTTGGGCTGGTTATTCGGCATCTACACAAGATATGGTGCGAAAAGTTAGACTATATCGTGATGAAAACTCTTCATCCTATGAAGCCATTATGGAGCCGATGAGAAAGCTTTCGAGTGATGGATGCAACGCTTTTCGAAGGGGCGATGTGGATGGATTTTTAGAAGTTGTGGCTGATTTTGTCCGCTGTGAACAAAAGTTAGGAGAAGCAAGCCAAACGGACATTATTTCGAAAGCTCATAAAGAAATACTGACACTCGTTGAAGATGCGGGAGGGGTTTATAAACCATCAGGTGCGGGACGAGGGGACATCGGAGTAGCATTTTGCACTGATTTAGAAACACGCCTTAGCATTACAGATGCCATAGAAAACAGCAATTTTGATCGGCTCGAACTTGCCCTTCAAATTGACGAAATAAAAACTGCTACCCTTTACGAGGCGGATTCCCGTTGAAAAAGCAGTATGTGTAGTTAAGTGAAATCATAAAATTTTAAGTAATGTTTTTCTATCTTTTTCATCAGTGTAGTCCCGAAAAAACAAATAAAGGAAGCTTCTTTCGGAATTATGGTTTTTTCGGGACGGTTTTTGCAGATTTTTGGAAAAAAATATGCAAAAAACACCTTAGAAAAAGTGCCCTTTCTTTTGGTTCGTTTTTTTTGGGCAAACAAAGAAAATGAACAAGACAACCCAGGTTAAAAGCAAAGGGTTTTGAATAGGGCAAATTCATGAAAAACAGTCTTTAAAGCGCTACATTTGCTATTTCAAAATGTTTAGTGCGGATTCTTAAAAAGCGATGAAAGCAACGGACAAATCCAGGATACCGAAGTTTTATAAGTATGAAGTTGAAAACCGCCTGCAGCTTCTTTATGAAAAGAAAATTATATCAAGAGAAGACTTTATAGCGCTTCGACAGCAGCATCATCTGCTATCCCTGGAGAACGCCAACAACATGATCGAAAATGTAATCGGCGTTTTCGGTCTGCCAATGGGCCTCGGGCTCAACTTTTTGATTAATGATAAGCCGTATGTGGTACCGATGGTGGTAGAAGAGCCTTCGATACTGGCGGCGGTAAGTTCGGCCGCGAAAGTGGTGCGTAATGCAGGCGGATTTCAGGTTGAATCGGATGATCCTATTCTCATCGGTCAAATTCAGCTGGTGGATGTCCATCACCCCACAAAAGTAAAGAATGCCATTCTGCAGGAAAAAGAGGAGATTTTAAATCTGGCAAATAGTCTTCACCCGAATATGGTAAAACGCGGGGGAGGAGCGGTAGATCTTGAAGTGATAATTCACCAGCAAGTGCGGCATTCGGGCAGTATGGTTGTAGTTCATTTGCTGGTTGATACTCGCGATGCCATGGGTGCGAATCTCGTGAACAGCATGTGTGAGGGAGTGGCGCCGCTCATCGAAAAAATGACCGGCAAGAAAGTATATCTTCGCATTTTGTCGAACCTTACCGATCGTTCGATAGTGCGGGCACGGTGTGAAATTCCCGTTGAACAGCTTGAATTTAACGAAGCCTCGGGAAGTGAAGTACGTGAAGGCATCATTCGTGCCGCCGAATTTGCCGCCATTGATCCTTACCGGGCGGCTACTCACAACAAAGGTATCATGAATGGAATTGACCCCTTAGCCATCGCTACCGGAAACGACTGGCGGGCCATTGAAGCGGCAGCTCATGCTTATGCGGCCCAAGGCGGACATTATTCATCGCTGACCAATTGGTCAAAAAATGAGCGGGGAGATTTGGTGGGCAGCATTGAAATTCCGTTGAAAGTGGGCATTGTGGGCGGTTCCCTAAAATCAAATAAAACGGTGGGGCTGGTACATCGCATATTGGGTATCAAATCGGCCACCGAACTGGCTGAGGTGATGGGTGCTGTGGGACTTGCCCAGAATTTATCGGCCCTGCGTTCTTTGGGTACGGAAGGTATTCAGCGCGGGCATATGACGCTTCATGCCCGAAGTGTGGCAAGCACGGCAGGAGCTCCCGCAGAACTTTTTGATGAAGTGTTAGAACGCCTGCTGGACAGCGGAGAAATCAAAGTCTGGAAGGCCAAAGAAATTGTTGATGAACTTAAAAAAGGGCAGCGAAAAGCCCCCGGTTTGATCCAAGAGCCAAAATTGGACGAGGGTATGTCCTACGGCTATGGAAAAATAATTCTTACGGGTGAACATTCAGTAGTTTACGGCATGAAGGCAGTAGCCGCGCCCATCGCACTAAGGATGGGCGCGAAAGTGCGAAGTTATGAACGTGAAGTACGCCTCATCATCCCACGATGGGGAGTAGAACGTACCCTGGAATTTGGGGCAGAACACCGTTATTCCATTTATAAATCACTCGAAATGATCCTGGAAGAACTGGATTTAAGAGGAAAGGGAATGTCGATTGAAGTCTTCCCCGAAGTTCCCCGTGCGATGGGGATGGGTGGTTCGGCAGCGCTTGCGGTGGCTGTCATCCGGGCCTTAGATAAGCATTTTGAGCTTGGCTTAACGGATGAAGATGTGCGCGAGCTCTCCTTTAAATCCGAAGACATCATTCATGGCGGGGCTTCGGGCATTGACAATACCGTAGCCACTTACGGTCACCTGATTATGTATGAAAAGGATAGCCCGCCGGTCATCGATACGTTAAATCTTGCCGAAGATATTCCGATTGTCATTGGCATCAGCGGTATTGAAAGCATGACATCAAAAATGGTTCGTCGCGTTCGCGAAGGCCATGAAAAGCAACCGGACTGGTATGATGAAATTTTTGCCCGGATGAATGAACTTTCGCTGGAATGTAAGAAGGCTATTGAGGCCAATGATTTGCCCAAACTCGGCGCCATTATGAATATGAATCATGGTTATTTAAATACGCTCTCGGTTTCTTGTCCCCAGGTAGAAGAGCTGATCGAAATAGCAAGAACCAACGGAGCCCTGGGCGCGAAACTAACCGGTGGCGGGGGAGGCGGGGCGATGATTGCGCTTTGTGATTCCATAAAAGTCCAGAAAAATATTCAGCAGAAGATGCATGATGCCGGTTATGATGCACTGGCTACAAAGATTAAAGCTTCTGTTTCTAATGGTTGACTTTCCCGTCATTCATTCACATTAGGAGTTAAGCTGAATTATAAATCGAAATCTCCCGCGGACTCGGGTTGGTAACTAATTTCGTCAATGCGAATATTGGTGGGCCCCGAGGGAACTATCCAATCTATCGTATCGCCGATTTTGTTGCCGATAAGTGCCGCTGCTATAGGCGAAAAAATGGATATTTTATTTTTAGATGAATCGGCCTCGGAAGGATAAACAATATTCAGTTCAATCTGTTTCTTATTTTTTAGAAAGGTTATCGTGACCTTTGAATTCATGGTTACAACATCATTCGGAATCTCTTTTGGCGCAACAATTTTTGCGTCACTCAGCTCTTTGGAGAGACTCTCCGCTTCTGATTTGCTTATTGATTTAGATTGTTCCGCTTCTTTAATACTTTTTTGAATTCTGGCAAAATCCAGTTCACTTAAAATGATCTTAGTCATACCAAACAAATTTTAATTTTAAATACTCCATCAGTTTTTTAATAGTCAAAAATAGTTATTATTCTTGGTATTAACTCACTAATTATAGAATGAATCATCAAAAATATATTGATCAAGCCGTAAAATTAGCATCAGAAAACGTAGCAAGCGGTGGAAAACCTTTCGGAGCGGTTATTGTTAAGGATCATACGGTTATTTCTACGGGAGTGAATGAAGTGTTGAAAAGCGGAGATTTAACTACCCATGCCGAAATTCAGGCTATTCGAAAAGCAAGTAAATCACAGGGAGAAAAAGTTCTATCCGGAGCAGTGCTTTATGCCAGCGGCCATCCGTGCCCGATGTGTTTATCAGCCATTTATTTAGCGGGCATTAAAGAAGTTTATTTTGCTTCAACACTTGATGAGGCCAAAGAAGCAGGATTGGATGTGTCGCACATTTACAGAGAGCTAAAGGAAAATTGGGAAATGCAATCCATACCGCTGCATCAGTTATCTTCAACCTTAAAGCTCGAACCTTTGGAATTATGGAAAGAAGGGCAATGAAGCATTTTATACTATTTTTATTTATTGCCGGCGTTGTTTCTGGCTGTAGCGTCGAAAAAGATGAAGTTCAAATCATTCCTGATGATAAATCTTTAACAGAAGCCGTTTCGGGAATCTGGCAAGGAACCATTCCCTGTGCCGATTGTCCCGGTATTCAGTACGAATTGAAGCTGAAACCGGATCACAACTATGTTGGGCAGAGCATTTATCTGGGTGAAGATGTGGAGCCGTTTATAGAAAAGGGACATTGGGAAATTAGGGAAGATTCCATCATCACTCTAAAAAAAGGTACCGGAAAGCGATATTTTAAATTTACGGGTGAAGTGATTAAAATGCTGGACCGCCAAAAGCAGCCGATAACATCAGAGCTGGCAGAATTCTATATCCTGGAAAGAAAAACATTCAACAATTACAGATGATGAATTTAAGTAACCTTTGAAAAAACAAACCTGTCATTTCGAATCCCAATTTATTGGGTGAGGAATCTCAAATGTAAATAAAGGAAATAGGTTATAATTAAAGAAAAATGGTACCAACGTTTGAGATCCCTCACATTCGTTCGGGATGACAGAGAGGGTAGGTTGGTTCGAAGTTTAATCTCAAAGCTAACGATTTTCTAAATTCCCGCCCGCCGTCTTTGTCATTCCGATGAACTCAGTGGGTTGAGTGAAGATGAATCTCAAATTGTAATAAAGGTAAGTACTTGAATTAAAGCAACTGCCGTATCAGCGTTTGAGTTCCCTCCCCCCAACAAGCGGGGATTCGGGACAAACTGGTTTTTCAAAGACTTTTAACTAAATGGCAATACGAGAAGGCAATAAATGGCATGGATATACATTTTTATAGCGGGCTTGTTCGAAGTAGCCTGGGCCATCGGACTGAAGTATTCAGAAAGCTTCACCAGACTTTATGCAAGTATCGCTACCGTAGTGGCCATGGCAGTTAGCTTTTATTTTTTGTCAAAAGGATTGAAGACGTTACCCGTTGGAACGGCTTATGCTGTTTGGACGGGAATAGGAGCCGTGGGAACCGCTATAATGGGCATAATTTTATTCAATGAATCAAAAGATGTATTGAGAATTCTTTGTATTCTTCTGATTGTGGCAGGTATTGCGGGGTTGAAGTTATTTTCTAAATAGATAAAAATATATTTAAGACATCTTTATCTTAAATTCATAATTGATCAGTATCATACCATTGAAGGCTCAAAAGAGCTTTTTTTAAACCTAAATAAGACAAAAAAGTCTTAAATAGATTGGGTTGAACTGATGAAAAGAGTTTATTCAATCATACTGCTTTTTTCCTTTCTGACCGGCGCGATACAGCCGATTATGCCGATGATTGAATACCAGCTTTACAGCGGCAACCTAATCGAGTTTTTTGGCTCTGATGATGAGAGCCCTTGTGAGAATCTCATCCAGTTATTGAAAAAAGACTGCCACGATCAGCAAAATGATGCGCAGCAAAGCCTCCTTGATGATGATTATTACCCGCTGGCTTTACAAACGGTCGCACCGCCTAAAGCTATGGTTACTTTCAATAAAGGAAAGTTAGAAATTTTCGTCAGTAGCCACCTCAAAACACGTCCCTTTTCTATAAGTCCCCCGCCTCCCCGGCTGAGCTAATACTATTTCCGTAAACGGTCTGTCTTATTTCATGTGATCAACATCATTTAAACAGATCGTAATCCTTAATTAGCTCAACAAATTATTACTCCAAAAACAGGGGATTAATTATGTATTCAGTTAAAAGTTTAGCATTACTCTTGATAGGACTGCTATTTACTGCCTGTTCAACAACAGAAAGTGCCCAAAGCGGCATGCAGAAAAAAGCAGATTTTGAGATTGAAGGAAATTGGTACGGCCTGCCGGAAGCCAAAATCTTTCATGAAGAATATGACGGGCCGCCGGTGGTGGGCGAACACCTCACCAGGCTGCCTAATATAGCACCGCTTGAATCGGGAAATCAGGTTCATGAAGTGCGGATGGATGTCATCGCCCAGGAAGTGGAAGTTGCGCCCGGTATTCGTTACAAAGCCTGGACTTTCGGCGGATCCGTTCCCGGCCCTGTACTGCATGTTCGGGAGGGCGATAAAGTAATCTTCACCATGAAAAACCGAAGCAATGAAAAAGTTTCGGTATCGAGCCCAACCAAAGGCGGCGCGCTGTTTTTGCAGCAGCTTCAGACTGATAACCTGCAACAGCCGGAACCTGTTGTTATGCCCATGATGCACTCGATGGACATTCATGCAGGAACCGTAGCAGCTAACGATAAATGGCGAAATGTGCCCCCGGGAATGAGCATTCAGTTTGAATGGATCGCCAATTATCCCGGCGTTTATATTTATCACTGTGGAACTCCGCCTGTATTGCAGCACATGTCGATGGGCCAGTACGGTGTAGTTATCGTTTCACCCAAAGAAGGATTTCCCACGGATGATAAGGTAGATAAATCATTCGCCATAGTGCAATCAGAATTCTATCTGAAAGAGGGCCCTGACGGATTCTATCAAATGGATTATGATGCTGCTTTGGCAAAACAGCCCCTGATTGTTGCCTTCAACGGGCACCAAAACGCGCTGATGGATCATCCCTTAATGGTAGAAAAGGGCGATCGTGTTCGGCTTTATGTGCTGAATGTAGGTCCGAACGACGGAACGAGCCTTCACGTAATCGGCGCCATTTTCGATCGTGTCTGGTATGAAGGTAGCCCGGAAAACCTATGGCGGGGCATGCAAACGGTTCTTTTAGGAGCCAGCAACGGCGCGGTTATGGAATTTATCGTGCCCGAAGAAGGCGAATATGTAATCGTCGATCATGAAATGGCCGATGCCGAAAAAGGCGCCAAAGGACTGATCATCACTCAGAAAAATCAATAAAAAAAGCGGTTAAAAGATGGAAAAGAGCTTTAAAATGAATAATAAAAACCCCTCTTGCATCTCCCCTTGAAAAGGGGAGAATAATCCCCTCCTTTAAAAGGAGGGGCGCAGGGGTGGTTAAAACAGGGCTTATCGATCCGATTTTAACCGTTCTTAAAATCAACCAATTGTACTCTAAAATTTTACTGTTATGAAAACTTTAAAAAAACTCACCGCTTTATTGACACTCATGTTGATTTCAACTTTCACTCTATCAGCAGCAGTGGTAACCGACACTTCGAATACAGACGAAGATATTCGAACCATCACCATCATCGGTACGGACCGCATGAACTTTAGTGTGGAAGAAATCACCGCCACGCCGGGAGAGCGCATTAAAGTGATTCTGAAAGTCGAAAGCCGGATTCCCAAATCAGCGATGGCACATAATGTTGTATTTTTGAAAGAGGGAACGGATCCCGAAGCTTTTGCCAACGCATCAGCTATGGCCGCCGACAATCAATATATCGCGCCTTCATTCAAGGATCAGATTATTGCTCATACCGATTTGGCGGGCGGCGGAGAAACGGTTGAAATTACCTTTACCGTACCCGAGCAGGCAGGCAACTATCAATATCTCTGCTCCTTCCCCGGCCATTATTATGCCGGAATGAAGGGGATGCTGGTGTTTAAAGAATCACTTGCTACTAAATAACCGGTGATAAAAGGGCGGTCGGACAAAGGCTGTCCTTTTTTAATAGAATAGTGAAAGCTTTATCATTTATTTCCGTCCTTTAAAACCGTATCTTCCTAACATGTTTAAAAGAGTAGTATCCATATTGGTTCTGTTGTCGGTTTTGGCAACGATCGTACGGTTCACTCTTCCTTTTGTATGGTATTATTCGAATTACGAATACATCAGTCAGGAACTGTGCGTAAACCGGCATAATCCGGAGATGGAATGTAACGGTTCATGTCAGCTTGAAAAGATGATTAAGAAGAAGCATCACCATAATGAAGAAGATGCTGTACCGGCTGCTGTTCAAGAATTTCGAATAAACCTCTTTTTCAGCGAGGCTTTAGATACTTCACCCATCTTAGCTTCATTATCTTCTTCACCATATAGTTATGCGGGCACTTTTGAAACCTTATGGTTTGAAGAACCGCTTTCTCCCCCTCCTCAAATAGCATCATCAGCAGGCTGAATTTTCTATAAGTTATTTTTATAGCACTTAAAAGAGTGTAGCCTGTCCCTGCCTTACATTTTTCAATCTTTTGAATAAAAATGGGCTTTATGCCTGATACAAATAGATTTTAGAGGCTTTTTATGTTCGACATAAAACGAAATTTAACCAGTATTATACTACTTCTCATCGCAGGGCCATTGTATGCCCAGTCGATAAGTGGCCGCGTACTCGACCAGCAAACGCAGCAACCATTGATGGGAGTGAACATTATCGTTCCCGGCACTACCATCGGTACCGCAACCAACAATCAGGGGTATTTTGAACTGACACCAAGCCATGAAATCGAAAAGCTGCAAATTAGTTATATAGGCTATATAAGCAAGAGAATAAAAATTGATGAAGACCAGGAATTCCTAAATATTTTGTTAAAGCCGGATAATGTAGCATTAAATGAAGTGCAGGTTGTGGCTTTCAATTCAAGAAAAAGATTGCAAAAAGCTGCCGCTTCCGTCGCGCTTATTACCTCTGAGGGCCTTGAAAGAAGCAATGAGTTAAGTTTGCGACCGGTGCTAAATACCGTAGCCGGAGTTCAAATGGATCAGAGCAACCTGGGCGATTCCCGTATTTCTATTCGCGGAGTAGGTATCCGAGCAAACTGGGGCATTCGAAATATTAAAATTTATGTGAATGGAATTCCGCTAACAGAAGCCGACGGTGTAACTCGCATCGAAGGCCTTGATGTCTCAACCATCGGAAGAGTGGAGATCATCAAAGGTCCGGCATCGAGTATTTATGGCGCGGGCACCGGTGGGGTGATCAACTTTAAGCTTAAGAAGGCTCCTTACGGAGAAAGCAGCATCGAGGCCGGGGCGATGGCAGGTTCTTATGGGTTGAACCGATTGTCTGCCACTTACCGGACAGGCAGTGATACCTTCAACGCGATGATAACAACCGGCAGTCAAGTTTACGACGGGTACCGTCAACACAGCCATGATTTTCGTCGCTTTTTTACCGGCTCACTGCAATTTTTCCCTTCGCCGGAGCAAACAGTAACGGTTTTGGTAAGCCAAAGCAGACAGGAAGTCCAAATTCCGGGCGATCTTAACGCGGCACAGGTAGCTGAGAATCCTCGCCAGGCTAATGCTGGTTATGTTGCTAAGCAGGCAGGCCGCTACCAAAGCTGGACTCGTTTTGGAGTAGCACATACCTATGATTTCACCGATCAAATCAGCAATTCTACCAGCGTTTATACTTCATTTTATGATCTCGATCACCCGCTGCCTTTTGCCTATATCATGCAGCCTTACCAAAGTTACGGCGGACGTACTCTTTTTACTTTTGTGCCGGCGTTTAATGGTGTTCAGCTGACTTTCACCATTGGTGGAGAATATCAGAATGCCATCACCCATGCTCAGCGTTTTATAAATAACCAGGGTGAAAAAGGCGATCTGATTCTTAATCAAAAGCTCAATAACACCAGATATTTCCTTTTCCTGCAGGGTGAAGTGAAGTTGACCGATAAAACCACGTTGATATCGGGAGTCAGCCTTAACAAGACGAGCTATGACATCACCGATTTTATGAATGATAATGCTTCAGGCGTGAAAGAATTTGATGCGGAGTGGGCTCCCCGATTTGCGCTTACTCATGTCTTCAGTGATAAAATTGCCTTGCGTGCCGGCGTGAGTTATGGTTTCTCTCCGCCTACCACAGGAGAAATCACAGGGGCAGACGGACATATTCGGGAGCAGGTACAAGCCGAGCGGGGTATCAATTATGAAATCGGTGCCCGTGGGAATCTGGTTGATAATAGTTTTAATTATGATATCACCCTTTTTTCATTTCAGATGGAAGATCAGCTTGTCCCCAGAACCGTTGGTCCCAACAATACAATTTATGTGAATGCCGGCGAAACATCTCGTAACGGACTTGAGGTAGCTCTTTCTTATTTCTGGTCGAATAAATCATCCTTCATTAATTCTATCCGGCCCTTTGTTAGCTACGCTTACTCCGATTTCACCTTTGAGCAGTTTCGTATTTTTGGTCCGGATGGTTCCATAATCGCGGATTATTCAGGTAATGATGTAACAGGAATTTCGCCTCATAATTTAACGGCGGGAATAGATTTGACCACAGCCTCCGGTTTTTACCTGTACACCACTTATTTCTTTAATGGCAAAGCACCGATTACAGATGCGAACAGTATTTATAATGATGCTTACTCCCTTCTCAATTCTGAGATAGGTTATGAGTCCAAAGCCGGTGAACATTTTAACATTGAGCTAAGTGCGGGAATAAATAATCTGCTGGACGAGAAGTATTCCTCATACATTGCATTGAATGCCCGTTCTTACGGCGGAGGATTACCCGCTTTCTACAATCCCGCGCCCGGCCGCAATTTCTATGGCAGCCTGTCGGTTAGCTATGCTTTTTAATGGGTGGAGTGGTTGAAATAAAATATAGACCTGACAGCGTGCCAGTGCTTTTCTGGTTCCTGTCAGCGTCTTCGCGACCAACGCTGTCAGGTCCTACGGACGCTTACAGGTTGGTCTAAATTCTAAACGCTCCACGCGTACTTTTTAATGATTAAATATTATCGTTATGAAAACTTTATTCCCGTTTATCACTGCTTTAATCCTCCTGTCAGGATGCTCAGCATCGCATATCCAGAAAACAGAAACTCATGTACTGGAGGCAGCGGGTAAAACGGCAAATTACCCCGAAATGACGCAAGATCATCAGGGAAATATTATTGCCTGGTGGGTTGAAACGAATCCGGAAACCGGGGAAGAAATGGTTTATTTTTCCCGATCTCCGCTTCCTGAATTATCCTTTAAAGAAAGCCGGCCTATTCCAACCAGTCGTGATGCAAACGTTGGTGCGGGACATATCCCTGAACTGGTCATCAAACCCAATGGCACTTATGTACTGGTTTTTGCCCGGTTGAATAAAGCATCCGATGCACGCTTTGCCGGCAATGTTTTTTATACCCAATCTTTCGATCAGGGCAAAACATGGACCAAAGCTAAGCCCATTCCCGATGATCCGAATCCTGATAATAGTCATTCCTTTCCTGATGCTATTTTGCTGCCTGATGGCGAAGTGGGTGCCGTTTGGCTGGATGGAAGACATCACACTGTTCACTCTGAAATATATTTTGCTAAAACGGAAGGCAAGAAAGGTTTTGGCCCCGACAAAAAAATAGGCGGGCCCGGCTGCCAATGCTGCAAACTGGATCTGTATGTGGATGAAAACCAAAATGTACACTTGGTTTATCGCAGCCTCACTGAAAATAATATCCGCGACATCAAACACATCATTTCTGCGGATAATGGACAAAGCTTTTCAGCGCCTACCTTAGTGAGTGATGATAATTGGCAAATTGGAGCTTGTCCACATAACGGACCTTCAGTTACAAAAACAGATGACGGGCTATATGTTGTTTGGTACACTCAAGGCGGCGATGAAGGACTTTATTACGCAGTTTCTGACGATAACGGGCAGACCTTCACCCCGCGACAAAAGTTAACGGAGCAAGGAAACCATGCTTATCTCGTTACATTGGGAGAATCTGTAATGGTTATCTGGGATGAGATTTACCGGGATGAAAATAAGTTTTATAACCGGGTTAAGATGAGCTTGATATCAAAGGGTGAAGTGGTTGAGTCGAGATATCTTAGCCCCAAAGGTGTGGAAGCCATGCTGCCTTTTTTGCTGGAGCTTGAGAATGGAAATATTATGGCAATCTGGGTGCAGCAAAATGAAGAAGGGAATGAGCTGAGATTTCAAAAATTTGGAGGCCGGGAGTGAATCTTTTTAAAAATCACCCATTGAAATAGCTGGTTTGTCATTCCGATGAACTCAGCGTTTTTTCTGAGTGAAGAGGAATCTCAAGCGTTTTAGGGGGTGGTATTTGAATCTAAGGGATAGGCTGTAACAACGTTTGATATCCCTCACGTACGTTTGGGATTGACAGAGATGATGCTTGATTCTAAGATAAATTTCAGCAATCCTCATTTATTATAAGAAGTAACTCTCTTCCAGTGCAGAGACACAAAAAGTCCGACAGCAATTACCTGAAGAAGCATTCCGATTGTTTCACCCAATCGTACTTCTAACATAATTGATACTAAGTTAAGGGGGATACCGGTATTAAGGGCGAGAACAATTCCCCAGCTTAAAAAAGGATTTCCCCGTGCAGGGCCTTCTAATAGTCTCGGCAAAATCCAGTATGCGGTGCCAAGAGTGAATTGAATAATCCATCCCCAAATAAGCAGTTGGATATGTACCGGAAGCAGCAGCCAGATCACCGGATGAAGGGGAAAAGTCTTGTTCACCAGCATCACCGCGCCAAGCGTTACGCCGGTCAAAAGGTAGATAAAAGATAAGCGAACCATCCAGCGGCTTTGAACCGGCATATCATCACCCCTTCT
>DASSAY010000281.1:0-4009 GCA_035699185.1 Balneolaceae bacterium
GTATTGGAAATATGAAACGACGGATGGTAGAATGGTAACTGAAAAAAGGGGATGAAGCAAGACTTCGTTATTCCCTGCCACCGGTTCGGCTACGGTGACAGACTATGGAGAAAAAGGTATTTGCTGAATTTAGAGCAGGGCCAGTTGGAATGAAGCTCATTACCAACCCTTAAGTGTCATCCCGAACGTATGTGAGGGATCTCAAATGTTGATACAACTCTTATCTTAACTACGGCATCTGCCGTTATTGCGTTTGAGATCCCTCTTCCCCCAAAAGCGGGTCATCGGGCTGACAGTCAATTAGCTAATTAGTTCGAGTAATCATACCGGGCCGGAACCCCTTCTTCAGGAATAGTTGCTTCTATGAATTCACGGATATCATCGGTAGCCGTTTTCAGGTCTTCTTTCCGTAGGTACATCATGTGTCCGCTGCGGTAGGTTTCGTAGCGAAAACGATCCTGCATTTTGCCACTGGGATCGATATGCCACATGGTGTATTTGGCGGAGAAGTAATCGCAGGCGCCATCATAATAGCCGGACTGAATCATCACATGCAAATAGGGATTTTGGGCCATCGCTTGCCTCAGACTTTCGCCGGTGTGGTTGTTATCCCGGTTCCACGGGTGAACATCACCCGAAACCATATATTCCAGGTCGGTTTCAAAGCCCAGCTCTTCCCGCAAATAATAATTGATGGCCGGGGTGAAGGAGTGCTTCCAGGATGAATATTCGGGCGCGTAATCAAAGCTCACGCCGGCGTTTCTTTTGTCGATGCCTTTGTAGCGCGAGTCCAAGCGTCCGATGGTGTAGCCTTCCTCCCGCAGCAAATCTTTCCAGAAAAACCATTTGGGGACTTTTAGGTTGTAGTTCAACACATCTTGAACGGAGATGCCGGAATAATAGGCCACTTTTTCAGCAATTTCTTTTTTTCGCTGTTCTTTGATGAATCCGCCGTGCGTTAAAGCAGGGATATATTCTTCAAGCGTGAAGGCCTCAACCTCGGGCAGAATCTGCTCCAGATCCTGCTTTTGCAGTTCGGGCGGAAGTTCCTGGTGATACCAGGCGGCGGCCGTGAAATAAGGCAATGGCAAAGCCGCTTCCACCGGTCCTTCTCGCGAAATCCCTAATTCCGTAGGTGACACTAAAATCACACCATTAAAAAACATCCAGTGGCGGTTTTGCAGCTCCCCCGCCAAGCCCGAAACCCGCGGCGTTCCATAACTTTCACCAATAAGGTATTTGGGTGAACGCCACCGGTTGTGCCGCGAAATAAAATTGCTGATCCAGTCAGCCAGGTATTCGATATCTTCATTCACTCCGAAAAAAACCTCGCGTTTGACAGTATCGCTTATAATGCGCGAAAATCCCACATTTACGGGATTCACATACACAATATCGGCCACATCAATAATGGAGTGATGATTATCGGTAACGCCGTAAGGCTGAACCGGGAAACCCTCATCATCAATCATCACCCGCTTGGGACTGGTATAACCCATGTGCATCCAGAGTGAACCGGCCCCCGGCCCGCCATTGAAAGAAATAAAAATGGGACGTCTTTCCTTGTCTTCTACATCCGTTCGCTGGTAATAAACATAAAAAAGCGAGGCGATAGGCTTTCCATCTTCGCCATAAACGGGTTGCGTACCCGCTGTGGCACTGTAAGGAATTTCCTGTCCGTTTACTCTTACCGTGTGAGTAGTGGTGATGGCCGTATCAATCGGCAGCTTTCGTGTATGATGTTGATCTTGTGCCCGGGCTACAGACAATCCCGAAAAAATAAAAGTTAGGATCAAAAAGGTTCGGCAGAATGCTTTTTTAGAAGTAATCATAGGAGTAAATAAGGGTGATTTTATAAAGCCACGTTAATAAACAGAGAATAGATAACGGGTTCGTTAATGACAAAAACAGACAAAAAGTTTTACAATTGTTTATAAACTTTGATAACAATATGAGTTATGGTAATCAAAAGATCATCATTAACCCTACAAGATAGTATTCAACCGTGATGAAGAGCTTTCAAAAAAGGATTTTGCACCCATTTTTTCTTTTGCTAACCACGCTTCTGCTGGCCAATTGCGCAAATAGCTCGCAACCGGCGCGTTATGTGGATGATGTCGAACAGGCTCGATCTATGCTGGCTAAGCAACGAACGCAGGTGTTAGAAGAGCTTCAGCAAGAAGTCACCCATCAAGGTCTGGAAAGATTGGTTGATTTGGGGCTTTGGGAAAAAGCTCAATCCTACCTTGATGATGCCGGCGCGTTGAATAGCGAAATGAAACTGGTACAGGCTGAACTGTGGATGAAACGACATCGCTATGCTCAAGCGGAAAAGTTAGTAAATAGTGTACTGGCAGCAAATCCTGAACATCGTAAAGCACGGCTTCTTCGGGCTGATTTGTTCATTCAGTCATGGAATTTAGCCAAAGCCGATTCCGTAGCTAAGGTGCTTTTGAATGAAGATAATCAGGATGCCGAAGCGAGGTGGATTCGCGGCCGGGTGGCTTTGCTAAAAAGAGATTACGACCGAGCCTTGGAATGGGCTCAAAAAGTACAAGCATGGGCGCCCGATAACGCGGCGGGATTTCTATTAGAAGCGCAAAGTCAATTTTGGGCACAGAATCCCGAGGCTGCCGAACCCGCTTTAGTTCGCGCGCTTGAAATTGATCCCTTTAATGCGGATGCCCGTTTTAGCTACGGTTACGCAATCTGGAGACGTGTTGATGCCACCCAGCTCGATGAAATGGCTGCCCAATGGAATTTCGCGCTGGAAATCAACCCGCTTCATTACCTTACCCACTGGCATTTTGGAAACGGACACACCAACCTTACTTACGCCGACTATGCTGAGCCAAGCGATAGTTTAGTGCAATCTCGTTTGGATAAAGCAGACCAATTAGTAGCGCAAGAAAAGCTGGATGAAGCGATTGCTCTTACCAGAAAAGTAGAGCGAGATTTTCCCCAATCGGTAATACCGGCCATGGTGCGGGGATCGATCTACTATATGTACTATTCTATGGACAGATCAACCCGGCTTGATTCGGCCGGTACTATTTTCCGCACTATTCTGCAGCGAAAGCAAAATTACGGGCCTGCCCACAATGGACTGGCGGCCGTTATTAAACAGCGCCAGTTTAGCTATTTGGACGGCTTCGAAAAGCTGGAGCAAGCGATCAAAAATACTAAAATGCCTGAAAAGGATGTTTTTTATGAAGTATTTCCGGATCTGAATTACTATCCCGGAGAGCGGGTGATGAAAATGGTAACACAGCAATTAGGGCCGAGCCGGGCTTATTTGCCAATGATCAATGCGTTGGGCAGAGATTTTCAGCTGCCACCCTTGCATCATAACTTGGCGGAAGCGATGGGGAATAATTATTTCTTGTATGGAACGACCTTTGATAACCGTCAATGGATGGATATTCGCGGGGTGGGCAGCGGGGCTACCGGCATCGAATACATTGAGCGGGGCTCGCACTGGGAGCGCAATGTGCTGGCTCATGAATATACCCATTTATATCACGGGCGCATCCTTACGGACAAAGAAAGCCGCCGAATCAGGGCGCTGTATAATGCCGCGATGAAAAATAACCGAACCCTGGACTATTACTCGGCCAATAACGAAAGCGAATTTTTTGCACAAGCGTACGCTGCTTTTTTATCCGAAAAGAAAGTATATCCGCTTACTCACAAGTCAATGAATACCCGCGATTATCTTCGCCGGAAAGATCCCGCTCTTTACGCGTTTGTCGATTCACTCGTTCAAAAACAGAAGGCTTATTTATCCGGTGATGAAGAAGTGTTTAACAGCAATTGGGCGCAAACCTACCTGACGCTGGCTCAAAATAGGGAAAACACACCGACAGAAACCAGGCAGTATCTTGATAAAGCGTTGAGTTATGATAAGCAGTACATTCCCGCTTTATTGGCTTATACGCGGGTTGAAGCGCGAGCGGGTAATTTTGATGAAGCCCGGGGATGGATCACCAAAGCGCAAAAATTGAATTCC
>DASSAY010000282.1:0-14090 GCA_035699185.1 Balneolaceae bacterium
AATCCGGCAGGCCGTTTTCCACTCCTTCGTTTCCAAAACGGGTGATGAGGATGATTTTTCCCTGTTCATGGACCGGATTCAAACGGTCGATAAGCTTCAAAGTGTGATCCAGGTTATAATTCGGGCCGATTTTTATACCGATGGGATTTCGAATACCGCGTAAATATTCGACATGAGCTCCATCCAAATCACGAGTTCGATTGCCCAGCCAAACCATGTGTGCGCTGAGATTATACCAGCCTTTTCGGCGCGGCACGCGTTTGGTTTGGGCCGAATCATAATACAAATTCAGTCCTTCGTGTGAGGTGTAAACCGTGATATTTTGAAGTGAATTGAAATTATTCGGGGTGATGGTTTCCATGAAATTCACCGCTTTCTGGATTGAATTCACCATCGCTTCATAGTCTTTGTAGTACTCGTTCTCCCGCATAAAATCCAGCTCCCAGTATTCGGGGTGATGCAGATCCGAGAAGCCTTCATCCGTCAGCGCGCGCAAAAAGTTGAGGGTCAGCGCGGCCTTGTTGTAGCCGGTAAGCAAACGCTGCGGGTCGGGAATGCGGCCTTCGGCATCCGGCTTTATGCTGTTGATCAAATCACCCCTGTAATTAGGGATTTTTTTGCCGTCAACGATCTCGAAATCCCGCGACCGCGGTTTGGCATACTGGCCGGCAATGCGTCCCACACGCACTACCGGCGTCTCCATCTCATGGATGAGGATGAAGCTCATTTGCAGCAGCACTTTCAGCAGGTTTACGATTTTGGGAGAGTTGCAATCGGCAAAACTTTCGGCGCAGTCACCGCCCTGCAGCAGAAAACTTTTTCCCGCCGAGACATCAGCCAGCTTGCTTTTTAAGGCGCGTATTTCCCAGGATGTGATAAGCGGAGGATTATTTCGCAGTTCATCATAAACAGCATCGAGCTCAGCCGGATCGGAATATTCGGGTAACTGCTTTACCGGAAAGTTTTTCCATGAAAGGGGAGTCCAGTTTTTGGGATTTGCTACTTCGGGGGCCACAGATTGTTTTTGGAACATGAGAAATTATGCTGGTGCTTTTTGCTAAACCTTTAAGGTTAGTGAAATATAAGTTTAGGGGCAACAGTTAGATTTCGTCCGGCGGTTGATTTTGCCGTCAGGCGAATTAGAAGCTTCCCCTATTCATCGGATGACAGGCATCTGATGAATTTCAGCTCAGCGGCTCTACCACAAAAATGCCCTTTTGGTTGATGTAGCCGTACTTATCATCCAGTTTCACCAACGCCATGCCGCCCTTAAAATTCCAGGCTTTATCGTAAATAGGGCTGGCAACGAAATTCCCTTGCGTGTCGATAAAGCCGTACTTACCGTCCATTTTAACCCGGGCTATGCCTTCGTGAAAAGCGTAAGCTTCATCAAACTGCGGCTCAATGATGAATTCCCCGCGGCGGTTGATGTAGCCGTACTTTTTGTGCTGCAAATTCGAGGGATCTTCGGGCATCGCCACGGCTGCTTTATCTTCAGAAAAGGCTTTGGCTTCCAAAAATTTCGATTCAATAATCACCGCTCCAAATGGATTGATATAGCCCCATTGCTTAAACGCCAGCTGAACGGGCGCGAGCGATTCCGAGAACGATTTGGCATCCGGGTATTTGGGCTCAATAACAAATTCCCCCTGCCGGTTGATATAGCCCCATTCATCATGAGCGTCGTTTTGCACCAGGGCTCGATCATTATTAAAATTGTAGGCTTCTGCAAATTGCGGCTCGATAACAAATTCACCATCGGTATTGATAAATCCCCATCGTCCATTAGAAAGCTGAACCGCTGCCAATCCATCGCTAAAGCTTCGGGCTGCGGAAAATTGCAGCTCAATCTCAAAATCACCCGACCGGTTGATGTAGCCGTACTTTCCGTTTAGCTTCACCAAAGCCAATCCGTTTTGAAAGGGAGCCGCTTCGTCAAAGCGCGGATCGATAACTACTTTTCCATCCCGGTTGATGTAGCCGATGGAACCTGAAAAATTTACCGCAGCAAGTCCTTCAGAAAAATGATAAGGCCAGATGCCGCTCTCAATAAGGCTAAATTGTGGCTTAATTTGCTGGTTAAGCTGCGCGTCCAGAAATCCTACCCGATTATTTTTTATGTATGGGTATAAATATTCATCGGGACTAAAATTGGTTTCAACGGTCTTACAAGAGGCTATTAAAACACAAACGGCTATAACGCCAATTGCTTTAACGACTGATTTCATAAAAAGATCAACTTCGATTGGATTTCAATGATTCAACAAAGCAGTTCTAAAAATGTTCCTGCGACTACAGACGATAGGCACTAACGGGAATGGTATCTGATTCTTGCACCAAACCTTTGTAGATAACAGCGGTCGCCATGGTTGTTAGCGGAAAAGTGAAAATAAAGCCAATACCTAACAGCAAAAGGCCAAGGAAATTGAGCACTAACACCGCGAGCGTGAATAGGAAGAGCTCAAGAGTGAGGTTTTGGGTTAACATATAGCTCTTTTTCAGCGCTATAAATGAATTATCTCCGTTTTCAAGAATGAAATAAGGATAAAACTGAAAACGGATGAAAATAAAGATGCCCGGAATAATGAATAGGAAAATTCCTATAGCTACAGCAATGATGAATAAAAAATTGGCCACAAAATAACTCAAAAATCCGCGAAAATTGTTAATCAGGTCGGTAACTTCAACAGGCTTATCATCAATCAAAAACAACATAATTTTAATGAACCCGAAGCTTAGAAAAAGCTGTATTAAAGTGATGATAAATGAAACGACTTGTGAACTGAAAGTAGGCGTGGCGGGAGCTCTGAACATGAAATAGATGTTGGGGACGATACCAAGCACGAAATAAGTGAACATCACACCAATCACAAAAGAAGCATACTTTTTGTACTGATGGTAGCTGAATTTAAAGAGAGGGGCAAAATCAATGGTGCGTTCATTCATAAATTAAATTTTCGTGTTTTTGTGCTTTAGTGGTAAAATAATGGGAGAAATTAAACCTTCAAAAAATACGATTTATCCTTATCTTTAAAAGTTTTATTCACCCAAAAATTTTACTGATTTGCGAGAAAATATAGTCATCCGCGGTGCCCGGGAACACAATCTCAAAAATATTGATGTAGACATCCCAAGAGAAAAGCTGGTGGTTGTCACCGGTATATCAGGGTCGGGAAAATCATCACTTGCCTTCGATACCATCTATGCCGAAGGGCAGCGCCGTTTTCTGGAATCACTCTCGGCCTACGCGCGACAGTTTTTAGGCATGATGGAGCGTCCCGAGGTGGACTTTATCGACGGACTTTCGCCCGTGATTTCTATCGACCAGAAAACGACCAACCGCAACCCGCGTTCAACCGTAGGCACCGTTACCGAAATTTATGATTTCCTGCGCCTGCTTTATGCCCGCATCGGCATTCCTTATTCCTGGAAGTCGGGCAACAAAATGGAGAAGCAGAGCGTCGATCAGGTGATTTCAACCATCATGGATATGCCCGAAGGCACCAAAGCTTACTGCCTGGCGCCGGTCGTACGGGGACGAAAAGGCCATTATCGCGAGCTTTTCGAGCAAACAATGAAGCAGGGCTTTGTACAGGTGCGGATTGACGGAGAGCTGACGGATCTTGAAGAAGGCATGAAAATCGATCGCTATAAAACGCACAATATCGAAGTGGTGGTTGACCGCTTTGTGATTAATGGCAAGAGTGAAAAACGGATTGCCGAAAGTGTGCGCCTGGCGCTCGAAATGGCCGAAGGGAATGTCATTTTGTCGATTCCTCAAGGCAATGGCAAGTTCAAAGATCATCTTTATTCCCAACATTTATTCGACCCTGAAAGCGGATTGGCTTACGAAGATCCCGCGCCGAATATGTTTTCATTCAATTCACCCTACGGAGCATGTCAAAAATGCGACGGGCTCGGCTATACTTTTGATGTGGATCGCGATTTGGTCATTCCTAACAAAGAAAAAAGTATCAACGAAGAAGCCATCCGCTTTTTGGGCACACCGCGCGATATTTTTGCCTTCAAGCAGCTTAAAGCTGTACTCAAAACACTGGACCTCGATTTTGATACGCCCCTGAAAGAGTTTTCGAATGAAGCGCTCGACATCCTTTTCGAAGGCGGCGGCGATAAAAAGTATGATGTCAGCTATGATTTCCGGAGTGATAACGTCACCTATAAGCATACGTTTAAAGGTTTGCGCAATATGATTCGCGAGCAGTTTCGCGGCAGCAAATCCCGAAGGCAGCGCGATAAGGCGAAAGGCTTTATGAGCAAAGTGATATGTCCACGCTGCGAGGGCGGCCGACTGAACAAAGAAGCGCTTTCATACAGAATTGATGAGCATACCATAGCTGATTTAGTAAACCTCGACATCATCACCCTGCGCGATACGATCAACAATCTGAAGCTGAATGAACGCCAGCAAAAAATCGGCAGCCAGGTATTGAAAGAAGTCCGCGACCGCATAGATTTTCTGCTAAACGTGGGTCTCAATTACCTCACCCTTGACCGCGAGGCCCAGACCTTAAGCGGGGGTGAAGCGCAACGCATTCGCCTGGCCACGCAAATTGGCACCCAGCTTGTGGGCGTGCTTTATATTTTGGATGAGCCAAGCATCGGCCTGCACCAGCGCGATAACATCAAGCTGATTCGCTCGCTGGAAACCTTGCGGGATCTCGGCAACAGCGTGATTGTGGTAGAACACGATCGCGAGACAATTGAACATGCCGATTATGTGCTTGATTTAGGTCCGGGAGCCGGAGAATACGGGGGAGAAATTGTGAGTGAAGGGCCCGCGGAGAAGCTTTCAGACGACTCCATGACGGCAAAATTTTTGAAGGATGAAGAAACCATTCCTTATCCCGATAACCGACGTAAAGGCAGCGGAAAATCGATAAAAATTGAGGGCGCGAGCGGACATAATCTCAAAGACCTTGATGTGGAAATTCCGCTGGGTGAATTTATTTGTGTTACCGGCGTGAGCGGGAGCGGAAAAAGTTCACTTATCAATCAGACATTGACGCCGATTTTATCAAAAGAGTTTTATAACTCGAAAGCTGTGCCACTTCCTTATTATGAAATCCACGGCATTAAAAATCTCGACAAAGTTATTTCGGTTGATCAAAGTCCCATCGGGCGCACCCCGCGCTCCAATCCCGGAACTTATACCAAAGTTTTCGACCATATTCGCAAATTATTCGCGGAGCTGCCGGAATCAAAAATCCGCGGCTACGACCAGGGGCGATTTTCGTTCAACGTAAAAGGCGGGCGCTGCGAAGCGTGCAAGGGTGATGGCGTCCGCAAAATCGAGATGAACTTCTTGCCCGATGTGTACGTAGATTGCGAAACCTGCAATGGCAAGCGCTATAATCGCGAAACGCTGGAAATTCGTTACAAAGGCAAGACGATTTCTGATGTATTGAATATGTCGGTTGAAGAAGCCTGCGAGTTTTTCGATTCCGTTCCTGCCATAAAACGCATTTTGGGGACGCTGAACGATGTGGGTTTAGGGTACCTGCGCCTGGGTCAGCCCAGCACCACACTTTCGGGAGGCGAGGCGCAGCGCATAAAACTGGCCCGCGAGCTGTCAAAAGTAGGCACCGGTGATACGCTCTATATTATGGATGAACCTACAACCGGCCTTCATTTTCAAGATGTGCGCCTGCTGGTGGATGTCATCCAACGCCTTGTTGACAAAGGTAATACCATCATTGTGATTGAGCATAACCTTGATCTCATCAAAGCGGCGGACTGGATTATTGATTTGGGTCCCGAAGGCGGTGCAGGTGGGGGAGAAATTATTGCCCAGGGCACGCCAGAGGAGGTAGCAAAAGTAGAAGAAAGCTATACCGGCAAATTTTTGAAAGAAGAGTTCAAGCGCGAGCAAAAGCAGCAAGTGGTGTAGAACATCTTTTCCCGTAGGGATTCCTTCGGAAAAGACCTCCTGCACCTTTTTTTGAAAGAGGCCACTGTAGAGATGGATTGAATCCATCTCCTATTAATTAACCAGCCTTTCGATGCGTCTCTACGATCGTATGTTATCGCAGTTTTGAGATACCGTTAAAAAAGAAACTTTACTAAGAGAAAAAGCGTTTTAAGTATTCCCATTTAAATCTAAAAAGAGCGCTCCATGACAACACTTTTTCTAAAATGCCTCATACTTTTTGTTGTACTTGCCAGTGTATTCACCGTTCTGGCACAACTGATATACAACTTAAATCCCCTGCCCATCACTATTCTGCTTAGCGCGGTGTTAAGTTTATTACTTACCGTTTTATTCGGCTGGATTGACGGCGTTTACATTCACCCGTCTGCAGGGTAGTTGTAAAGGTAAGACATGTCAAGTTTTATCTCTAATAGCGGAAATCCCCCTGGCCCCCTTTAGAAAGGGGGAGTTTTGGTATTAAGGCTTGATGCTCGAATCTAAGATTTTAGTTGGTATTTTTACAATACAAAAATCTCAGTAATCCTGATTCTGATAAAAAACAATAAACAAGGAAAGAACCTTAAAAAAAGCAAGAGTTCCCCCTTTGCAAAGGGGGGTAGGGGGATTTTACTACTGCTCTGAGTTATCTCACTCAAATCCATTTGATTTTTCGGCGTCTTATTCATAAAAATCGTTTGTCCTGTACTTACATTCTGAGTATTTTCCGCCTCTATGGACAAACTACGTTCACACATAACGCGGGTTACTGTTATTGTTTTGCTTTGCGCGGGTTTCAGCTTATACATGGCTCGCCCTGCCCAGGCTAAACAATCATCGCAGGCTTTTACCCGCTGGTTTGGCACGCTGGCCAAGTCTGCCAATGGTGCTGAGCTACAGCAAGAGCTCAATGATTTATTTAAAATTGATGCTCAGTTGGATGAACTTATCACCCGAGCGTCACAAATTGTAAGCCGCCATGATGATGAATTTAGCTTCCCTTTTTCAGAATCAGCTGCCGCGCAGCACGTCTATCAATTACTGCTGATTGAATGGAGCCAGTTTCAGACGGGGAATGAAATGGCTGCTGTCCCGGCCGGACCCCGCGTAAAGCTCACCTCATCCTTTAGTTTTGATACGACAGGCGGTTTTTCGGCGGTTGTTCAAGGCTTTTCGAGTTCACCAACAGCATTTACGGCACAAAATGTAACCAGGGTTCAACAAACAAATCATACCCCTTCTATTGTGCCTATGAGCAGTGGCATAGCCATTTGCGCCCCTTAGCTTTTCCTCCCTTTTCTGCTCTTTTTTTAAAACACAATTCTAAATTTTTCAAACCATCTACTTATGAAAGGCAATGGAACAAAAATTGGCTTTATTATAGTCTTTTTGGCAATCTCGATTTATTATTTATGGCCTACAGCAGCCCTGATGCTGGAACGAAACTATATAGAAGATTTACCGCCGGCAGAACAAGCCGCTTATGTTGAAGAAAATGCTCAGCATCTGCAAAACCTAAGGATAAATTCTCTGTCACTGGGACTTGATCTGCAGGGCGGAATGCACGTTACCTTGCAGCTCGAAACCGCGCAGTTGCTCAAAGCTTTAGCCGGCAATAATATCGACTCCACGCTGGCTAACGTTATTGAATCGGCGCGGCGACAGTCGTTAGAAAACGACTCTGATATCATCACAGAAATGATTAATGAGTTTGAACAACGGTACCCCAACGGACGATTAAGCCGTTATTATCGGGCTGAAGCCGATAACATCACCCGACGTTCAACGAATGAAGAAATTGCGGCCTATTTACGGCAACAACGGGCCGAAGCGGTGGACCGGGCTATTGAAATTATCCGAACTCGTGTAAACCGCTATGGGGTGACCGAACCGGCCATCTTTAAGCAAGGTGAAAGCCGTGTGGTGGTTGAACTTCCCGGGGTTGCTAATAAAGAACGGGTTCGCGGCCTGCTGAAAGGTACGGCTCAGCTTGAGTTCAGGCTTGTCGCGCAGCCCGATCAAATCAGGGTGTCGCGGGAGCGGATCGTTAATTACTACAGCCGCCAAGCTTCATCCGATACTTCGGATGCTACCCAGAATGTAGCACAGGCAGAAAATCCGCTGCTGCAGGTGTTAAATATACAGAACCGGAATCCCTATTCATTCGGTTATGCCCTTGCAAGTGATACGGCAAAAGTAAATGAACTGCTGCAAAGGCCTGAAGTACAGGAGCTTATTGCACGAAATGTAACCCTGATGTGGGGAGCAGGTCCTTTTTCAACCACTCAAAACGGGCGGGAGCTTTATGAACTAATAGGCGTAAGCTCGGATGTTGAAATGACGGGTGAAGTGATTGTAGATGCCAGCGTAACTTTCGACCGTGCCACCAATCGTCCCCAGGTTTCTATGAATATGAACGCAGAAGGCGCGCGACGATGGGCACGCATTACCGGAGCCAACATTGGCAAACCCATCGCTATTGTACTCGATGGTTATGTTTATTCCTATCCCAATGTTGAAAGCAAAATTTCTAACGGACGTTCTTCCATCTCGGGACTTGAAAACGTAGCCGAAGCCGAAGATCTGGTAAACATTTTACTTTCGGGTGCGTTGCCTGCTCCGCTTGAAATTATCGGTGAGCGAACCGTAGGAGCAACGCTGGGTGAAGCATCTATTCAAGCCGGATTTAATTCACTGATGTTTGCATTCGTTGTCGTAGCCATATTTATGATGATTTATTACCGAAGCGGTGGTGCTATCGCCGATCTTGCGCTCGTTTTTAACATCATTTTTATCCTGGGGATTCTGGCTTCGTTCAAAGCTACACTTACCCTGCCCGGTATCGGCGGTATTGTGCTGACTATCGGTATGGCAGTGGATGCCAATGTGCTGATTTTTGACCGTATACAGGAAGAAATGCGTACCGGGAAAACACCCGCCGCGGCTATTGATGCGGGTTACAGCCACGCTATGAGCGCTATTATTGACGGTAATGTTACCACGCTCTTTGTGGGAATCATCCTGTTCAGTTTTGGAGTAGGGCCCATTAAAGGTTTTGCCGTTACGCTGATGGCCGGTATTGCTGCATCGCTCTTTAGCGCTATTGTCATCACCCGGGTACTGATTGATTATTTAACCCGCGACAAGTCTAAAGAAATCAGCTTTGGGTAAAGCATCACCTCACAGCGTTCGAAAGTTTTCGAAACGCTTATAGGTAGATTCAACAAAACAAAATTTTACTACTAAGACAGAAATATTATGAGATGGTTCGAAACAGCAGATTATAACTTTGTAGGCAATCGAAAAATAGCCTATGTGATTTCGGGTATTCTGGTTGCGGCTTCAATAATTGCCCTTATATTTAAAGGCCCGCAATTTGGCATTGATTTTACCGGCGGTAAAGAATATGTCCTCGAATTTGAGCAGCCGGTAGAAGTAGCCGAAATAAGAGATGCATTAGAAGCTCCGCTCGGTGGTTCACCCAGCGTAAAGCTATTTGGCAGTCCGGTTGATATCCTTATCCGTACAGATGCTGAAGGTGAAATAAGCGCCGTGCAGGAAGATATTACAACAGCTGTACAGCAATTATATCCGGATAACCCCGTAACGATAATAAAAACCAGCATTGTAGGCGCCCGTTTTGCCGATGATTTAAAAGCCGCCGCTTTAAATGCGATCATATTCGCAGTTATAATTATTTTTATCTACATTTTAATCCGGTTCAAAAAGTGGACGTATTCAACCGGAGCGGTAGCGGCCCTTGCACACGATATTCTTATTGTGCTGGGTGTTTTTACCATTTTCAGTGGTATCGCACCCTTTAGCATGGAAATTGATCAAACCCTCATTGCAGCCTTGCTAACTATTTTAGGATATTCCATTAACGATACCGTGGTAGTGTATGACCGGGTTCGGGAGCGTTTGCAAACCCACAAAACCAAGGATTTTACAAGCTTAATGAACAAAGGTATGAATGACACACTCAGCCGTACCGTTATTACTGGATTAACTACCTTTTTTTCTGTGCTGGTGCTGTTTATATTTGGCGGAGAAACATTAAAAGGATTTTCTTTTGCTCTTATGTTAGGCATTGCAGTAGGTACTTATAGTTCCATATTTGTAGCTACTTCAATAACCATTGATTTGGAGCTAAAGAGACGAAAAGCATAACCTTAATTATTAACAAAAACGGGGAGCATTAAATATGAATTTTAACGTATCAGAGCGTTACAATTGTGTGGTTATTGACTTTAAAGGCAAGGTGATGGGCGGGCCCGATGCCGTAAAATTAAATGAAAAGCTGCATGAGCTTATTGAGGAAGATAAAGTGAATGTTGTTGTAGGCTTAGGCAAGGTTAATTTTATGAATTCTTCCGGCCTCGGCATGCTAATCGGTGGTTTAACAACCATGCGCAAAGCAGGCGGCGATCTTCGCATCGCCAATGCCAGCGACAAAATCGAAAGCTTACTGGTTATCACCAAGCTCATTACCGTATTCAAGCATTTTAAATCGATTGATGCCGCCGTGGAATCGTATTCCGCGAAGTAAGCTCATTAAAAAGCTCTAAGGGAGTTGACTCCCGCTTTTGTGTTCAGGAGTACCCCGAAGGGATGCCTACAGCACAACTCCTTCACAGCTATTAAAAAAAGAGGGGTGAATTTCACCCCTTTTTTTGTGCCTAAGCATTATTTTAAAAAATGCAAATAGTCATCCCGAACGAATGTGAGGGATCTCAAACGTTGATACCGTTTTTGCTTTGGTTTTAGGGTTTACCCCTATTACATTTGAGATCCCTCTTTCCCCAAAAAGCGGGGTCATCGGGATGACATATGGAAGAAGTTATTTTATTCAATTCAATAAACATTTATGTCAGTCAGAATCGTTGTAGGCGCCCAGTGGGGTGATGAAGGGAAAGGTAAAATTGTTGATCTGCTCAGCAAGGATGCCGGGTATGTGGTGCGCTACCAAGGCGGTGCCAATGCCGGACATACGCTTGAGTTCGATGATAAGAAAATCGTACTTCATCTCATTCCATCAGGGATATTTAACGGTGATGCCACTTGCGTAATCGGCAATGGCGTGGTTATCGACCCACACGCTTTACTCGACGAAATTAAGGAAGTGGAGGCACTGGGGGCAAATCTCAAAGACCGGCTAAAAATCAGTAACGCAGCGCACGTAATTCTGCCATATCATAAGCTGCTGGATAAAATAAAAGAAGAGCACCGGGGTGATGACGCTATTGGCACTACAGGCAGGGGCATTGGTCCGGCTTATGTAAGCAAGGTTTCGAGGGTGGGGATTCGCATGGCCGATTTATTTCACCTCGAAAAGCTGAAAGAAAAGCTTGAGCAGAATATCGCCGATATAAATGAAGCGCTGAAGCATGTGTACAAAAAAGAAACGATTGAGGCTCAACCTATTTTGGATGATTTGCTGAAAGCGGCTGAGCGGCTTTGCCCATACATCACCAATACCGCTTCACTCTTGCATGATGCCATTGAAAAAGGCGAAGAGATTTTGCTCGAAGGTGCCCAGGGCAGCTTGCTGGATGTGGATCATGGGACTTATCCATTTGTAACATCATCAAGTCCCACTGCCGGCGGAGCTTGTACCGGCTCTGGCATACCGCCAACGGCCGTAAACAAAGTGATGGGCATCACCAAAGCCTATTGTACGCGGGTGGGTAACGGGCCGTTTCCTACCCAGCTGGATGATAAAGCGGGAGAAAAATTACGCTCCGGGGGACATGAGTTTGGCGCCACAACGGGACGTCCCCGCCGCTGCGGCTGGATCGATTTGGTAGCCCTCAAATATGCAGTTCGGGTGAATGGAATCAATGAACTTACCGTCACCAAACTTGATGTGCTTAATGATTTCGAAGAGATAAAACTTTGTACCGATTACGAGGTTGATGGGAGTCAAACCAGTGTTTTTCCAACAGATTTGCCGGATGTAGATTCAATCAAGCCGATTTACAAAACCATGCCCGGCTGGCAGCAATCATTGGAAAACTGCGATCATTACGATGAATTGCCCGAAAACGCCCAAAAATACTTACAGTTCATCCAGGATTACCTGAATATTGATTTAACCATTTTATCCAAGGGCCCGAAGCGAAGTGAAACGATTGTGCTATAGCAAAGTGTAAGTAATCTCGTTCCGTCGCTCCGCGGCGAAACGGCCACTTTTTGCACACAGTTATAATCTATATTGTATTTCAAGATTATTTCAAATAACTGTTGAAAAGTTAACCTTAAGTATCTTATATTTGGAACTCTTAAAGCGGGAATAGCTCAGTGGTAGAGCATCACCTTGCCAAGGTGGGGGTCGCGAGTTCGAATCTCGTTTCCCGCTCAGCTTCGTTGAGTAAGTTTAATTTTAGAGCCTTTGCAGTTTTGCGAAGGCTTTTTTTATTTGGGGGATGTTTTATTAAGACGCGGAGCGTCAGAGTAGCCATTCCGCCGCAGAGCGACGGAACGAGATCTACGAGTGTGGATTCAACAGGGCAAGGAGCAAATGCAGAACAGGAGAAATCGTCTCACGTCTGACTTCTCACGTTTGCAAGTGAAACCAATCTTTAAGAGAAACTGTTTTAAAGGCGATATTTAACTTTAGATTACTCTATGAGAAAAATATTTATCACATCTTCAGTTTCCGTTATAATCATTCTGTCAATCATTGTCTTTTTTAATCCCGGCGTATGGTGGCTTTTTCTAATTGTGGCCCCTTTTATTTTGGTGGGTATTTATGATATCACTCAGAAAAGGCACACCATTCTGCGGAACTTTCCTGTTGTCGGACATTTGAGATACATTTCTGAAGCTCAAGCTCCTAAAATCCGTCAGTATTTTGAGGAGGCGAATACCGCTGGCCGTCCTTTCACTCGTTTACAGCGCAATTTTGTTTATAAAAGGGCCAAAGACACCTTAGAAACGCATCCTTTTGGTACAGAGCTGGATGTTAATACCCCCGGTTATTACTGGATGGCTCACTCCATGTATCCTCGTGAAGAGATGGATGAAGCGCCGCGCATTAAATTCGGAGGCAGTGAATGCACGCAGCCCTACCATGCCAGCATCTTTAATGTTTCGGCCATGAGCTTTGGTTCCTTAGGCAAAAATGCCGTTTCGGCTTTAAGCCGGGGAGCAAAAATGGGTGATTTTTATGTGAACACGGGTGAAGGAGGCCTCTCTCCTTATCATCTTGAAGGCGGGGGAGATTTGGTCTGGCAAATCGGAACGGCTTATTTCGGATGCCGTAAAGCGGACGGAACGTTTTCGGAAGATGATTTCAAGGAAAAGTCAGCCCATCCGAATGTAAAAATGATTGAAATAAAACTGTCACAGGGTGCCAAACCCGGCCTCGGCGGTTTGCTTCCGGCTGAAAAGAATACGCCGGAGATAGCGGCCATACGAGGCATCAAACCTTACAAAATGGTGCATTCACCTCCGGGACATCACGCTTTTTCTGATGCTGACGGATTGCTTCATTTTGTAGCTACACTGCGGGAATTATCAGGGGGTAAACCGGTGGGCTTTAAATTATGCATCGGCAGCCGGCAGGAGTTTATCAATATTTGCAAAGCGATGCTGAGAACAGGCATTCGTCCCGATTTTATCACCGTTGACGGCGGGGAAGGAGGAACCGGCGCCGCGCCGATAGAATTTTCAGACAGTGTGGGCATGCCGCTTAACGAAGGCCTCGTTTTTGTCTGCGACACCCTCAACGGCTATGGTTTGAAGAAAGATCTTAAGGTAATTGCTACAAGCAAGATTTTAACCGGTTTTGATGTCATCAGAACGATGTGCATCGGGGCTGATGCCTGCAACGGCGCGAGAAGCATGTTGTTTGCGATTGGATGTATTCAGGCGCTGGAATGTGATACAAATAATTGTCCTGCCGGTATCACCACCCAAAGAAAAGACTTGCAAAAAGGCTTAGATCCTACCGACAAAGCCGTCCGCGTTTTTAATTACCACGATGAGACAGTGAAAAGTGCGATGTCGCTGCTTACGGCTGCCGGCTTGGATGATCTTAAAAAGCTGAATCGCTCTTACATTCATAAAAAAGTGGATGAATATCACACCTATCCACTGGACTATATGTTTCCTTCGGTTGAATATGGGTCTTACCTGAAAGAAGATAAAGAGCCCGAAGCCT
>DASSAY010000283.1:0-2335 GCA_035699185.1 Balneolaceae bacterium
TATTTTTTAATTTTATCAAAGATTGAAATACTAAATATTATCCATAAAAAAGCCCTGCCGATAAATAACCGACAGGGCTGAAATGAAGCGAAAGATTACTAAAGCATCTAATTCATTTAAGATACCACTTTGTTAGATTCACTTTTCTGAGGCACCGAAGGCGTTTCATTTTGGTATTCTTCGAGGGTGAATTCATCAACCTGAACCACATCAACCCGGGCCTCTTCGGCTTCATGAAGCTGACCGGCCTCTTGCTCAGAAATAATACCTTTTTCAAGGGCCATATCAATCACAAAGCGTGTCTGAATTTTGGGTAATTCTTTTTTCTTAGTGGCGATATGAATTTTTTTGTAGGCCGGTTCTGCTTTCACCAGCAATTCCAAGGCGTGATCATAACGGCGCATGGATTGAGTGATATCATCAGGAATATAAATTCCTTCGGTCAGCCGATTGCGCTGCTCGCCGGGTTGCTGCATGGCCCGCGCTACTTTGTGCCCCAGCTTGTCACTTGGCATAGAGCCTAAACGGTTCAACCGTGACCAAAGCGCTACCGGCCCTCGAAAAAGCCAGCTAAGGCCCGGCACTTTGATTTCGGAATAGAGTTCATCAAAGGCTTGTTGAATTTGAGCAAAACCGTACTGCATCGACCATTCAAAGAAAACGCGATCTTCCTCACGTTGCCCTTCGGCATCAAAACGGCGCAGGGTTGTTGTGATGAGGTACATCCAGCTAAGAATATCGGCAAAGCGACCGCTGATTTTTTCTTTGATCTTGAGCCTGCCGCCGTAAGAGCCGAGGGCCAAATCAGCCAGAAAAGCGAAGGATGCGGAAGTCCAGGAAAGCTTCTTATAATACTTTGCGGCGACTCCGCCAACGGGTGATGAAACAACGGCACCGCGGGTAACGCTCAACACCAAAGCCCGAACGCTGTTTCTGATAACATGGCCAATATGCTTCCAGAAAGCATTATCGAATTTTTTGAGGTCTCCTTTAATCAATGCGTCAATTTCGTCGAAAGCGTAAGGGTGGCATCGAATAGCGCCTTGTCCAAAAATGATGAGGCTGCGGGTAAGAATATTGGCACCTTCAACCGTGATGGCAATAGGCATGGCGATGTAACCGTGAGCAAAAATATTTCGGGGACCTCGGGATATTCCTGTTCCACCCTGAATATCCATCGCATTATTGATAATTTTGCGTCCCAGTTCAGTGAAATTATATTTCGCGATGGCTGTGATCACCGCCGGTTTTTCACCTCTGTCAAGGCCGGCGCACGTGTAGCGGCGGGCTGCATCCATCAGGTAGGTAAAACCGCCAATTTCGGCCATCGGCTCTTCAATGCCTTCAAATTTACCAATATTGATTCCGAATTGACGTCGAACGGCAGTGTAGGCTCCAATTGCCCGCGCGGCTACTTTTGCTCCACCGAGGCTTTGGGCGGGCAAAGAAATACCGCGTCCTACGCTGAGTGATTCCATCAGCATTCGCCAGCCGTTGCCTGCTTGTTCGGGTCCGCCAATAATCTGATCAACCGAAACCACTACGTTTTCACCGTTGATGGGACAATTATAAAAGGGAATGCCCATTGGATCGTGGCGACGTCCTAAAATGATACCTTCGGTATCGCTGGGAATTAAGGCGCAGGTGATGCCTAAATGCTCGCCTTTGCCTAAATAATTTTTGGGATCATGGAGCTTGAAAGCAAGCCCGATTACGGTTGAAATAGCGGCGAGCGTGATGTAACGTTTCTCAAAATTCAGCCGGATATACAATTTTCCGTCATCGCCTTTAAAAACTTCGCCTTCTGCCGTCATGGAACCCGCATCGGAACCAGCTGTGGGTTCGGTCAAAGCAAAACAGGGCATCTCCTCTCCCCTTGCCAGCCTCGGCAGATAATGGTCTTTTTGTTCATCGGTGCCATAGTGCATCAACAGTTCGGCAGGGCCGAGGGAATTGGGAACCATCACCGTTGTTGCCAGAGGGCCGCTCCGTGAATATAACTTTGCTACGATAGCACTGTGAGCAGCGGCAGAAAATTCAAGTCCACCGTACTTTTTGGGAATAATCAAACCAAAAAATTTCTGCTTGCGCATGTATTCCCAGGCTTCACCGGTAAATTCTTTTTGAACAAAGACTTCCCAATCATCAACCATAGCACAGAGTTCCTCAACCGGTCCGTTCAGGAATTCTTTTTCATCATCAGAAAGATCGGGATAAGGTTCTTTTGCCAACCGTTTTAAATCGGGTTTACCTGAGAATAGTTCGGCATCAACCCAGACGTTACCGGCTTCGATGGCGGTTCGCTCGGTTTCGGAGATGGTTGGCAAAAAGTTCA
>DASSAY010000284.1:0-4476 GCA_035699185.1 Balneolaceae bacterium
CAAGTGTTGCTTATGGGTTCAGAAACGGGGTTAAAACAGTTTTCGTTAGTTTAAGAGGGTAAGAGAATTTTCTAATCCAAATAAGGAGGCCAGCTCAAAAATGGAAAAATCAACCGGAATAGAACTTGCAGAGAGGGTGCGGAAGGCCAGTATTGAGGCCGCGCGGGAAGGCTTTAAGGATGCTTCGCTAAGCGGACTATGCAGCGAGGGCGCAATGGAAGCGGCTATTGGAGCCATACAATCTTTGGATTTGAAGCAGCTGGTGGAGAAGGAATGGACTGAGGAAGGATAGTTGCTCGTTGGATATGCATTTCCATGCAAAGTACAATCACTGAATAAAAAAAGCGACTGAGCAAACTCAGCCGCTTTTTTATTATCAAATAAACAAAATATAGGTGGAAAGATGCTGACAGGCAGCAAAAAAATTACCCTTACATCCCTGTACCGCTATCAGGGGCCATACTTTCTCCTTCTTCGGCCACAATAAATTCACCGGTCATACCGGCCAAATAATGTCCCGGAAAGGTGCATAGAAAATCGTAAGTACCTATTTCTTCGGGCACGGTGAAGGTTACCTCTTTGGTTTCACCACCGGGCACCAAACCGGTTTCGGCAATAACCATGTCTTCCATGTCGGCGGGCACATAATCGTTTTCTCTCGCCTGAGAAGCGGCCGTGGCAAAAGCATCGGTATCTGCATCTAAATCTAATAACAGCCAGTTGTGAGACATTGCTGAGGGTGGCATATCACTTATGGTCGTTAACCGAACACGAATTGTTTCGCCCGGTTGTGCTGTAATAGATTCTAATACCAGCAAACTGTCCTGAACGGTTTGTCCCACGCTGATGCCTTCGGCTTCGTCATGAACTACAAACTTCATAGCGTTAATTCCATAAATATCGATGGTACGTACATCGGTAGCCATTTCTTTCTCTTGAGTGCCTGCTGTATCGTCGGCTGCCTGTTGATCACCCGATCCGCCACCGCAACCCCATAAGAGCAGCAGCGAAAGAACTGTTATAACATTTAAAGTTTTCATAATTAGTATCTGTTTTATTTTAATTTAATCGCTTATCGCAATTGCCGAACAAAGCTTGATTGCAGAACATTCAGCCTGAACAAAAAATTTCATTGGGTTTAGCTGGGAGCTTGCCTTTGTTTAGGACCCACCCTAAATCCTCCCTATACCGCAGAAGAGCGGCACAAGGAGGGCCGGGGGTGGGTTCGAAGGCCAGATTAATTAAATGACTATTACCGGAAAGAAAGCGAAATGATACCGCCTGAAGTCCGGGCAGATATTTCCGGGCCGCCGCCATTAAGCGCCCCTTCTACTTCGCCTCGTTCCATTTCCCCGGAGAAGTTACTCAGGTCAGCACTTATATAGCTGGCGGAAAGGTTTAAATCGAGGCCAATATCCTCGGGCAGAGTAATCTCAATATTCCCGCCGCTGGTTTTTAATTCCACAAACTGCCCTACCGATTTTAACCCGGCTTCGATACTTCCACCGCTGGTTCGCGCTTCGATGGACCCGCTAATCGCAGCTAAATTAATGTGCCCGCCACTGGTTCTGGCTTTTAGATCACCGGTTATTTGCCGGGCGGTAATGTGTCCCCCGCTGGTACGCACAGCAACATCACCCTGTATATTTTCAACCTCAATATGTCCGCCGGATGTTCTTGCTTCAACCGTTCCTTCTATGTTGGCCAGTTTAATATGTCCCCCGCTGGTTGAAACCTCCTGGCCGCCTTTTAAACCGGAAACCTCAATGGATCCTCCGCTGGTGTCGAGATCGGTGCTCATTTCGCTCGGCGTATAAATCACAAAAGACACCGAAATATCATTATTGCTACCCCAGAAGCTCCAGTTGCTGTCTTTTCGCTCCGCAATAACGTTTACGACCTCGCCCGACTGGCTGATTTCAATATCCCAATTCTCCAGATCAGTATCTTCGGGGCTAAGTTCCCGCCCGTCTTTTTGCACGTACATTTCAACACGGACAGTATTCCCTGACGAGCCTTCAACCCTGATAAATCCGCCGGAGGTTTCCACCTTAAGATTTCCTGCGCCGTAAAGAGTGAAGGTTTCAACCCGGTAGGGGTCATCATCAAATGAATGAAGACCGGACGTGCTGCCTAACGAAGGCTTGATCAGCAAAAAAGTGAGGATGAGCGACAATGAAAAAGCGAGCACCATTTTAAGTATATAATTCTTTCGTGTATTCATAATATTCGGGATTTGCATGATTAATATCGTTCAATGCAGTACGTAAGGCGGCTAAAAGTGTTTCAATTCATCAAATTATAACGGAAGCGGTAGGAGAGATGCCATCAATTCATTATTTTCAGGCACTCCCAAAAAAATAATAGTAATTGTTTTCATGAAATTACCCTTTGCTTTAGCAAAACGGTTTGTTGCCGGCGAATCGTTTACCGATGCCATCCCCGAAGTTGAGCAGCTCAACAAAAAAGACATTAAAATTACCCTCGACCTGCTCGGGGAAAATGTGAAAGGCCGGGAAATGGCCGATGAAACGGTTGATAATTATATCCGGCTGCTGGAAAGCATCAGCAAGGCGGGTCTGCAAAGCTCTATTTCTATTAAACTCACCATGCTCGGGCTGGATATCGACCGGGATTACTGCAAAAACAACCTGTTTAAACTGCTCGATGCGGCTAAAAAGCACGACCAGTTTGTGCGCATTGATATGGAAGGCTCGGATTATACGCAGATCACTATCGACCTGTTTAAAGAAGCCTTCCACGAATACGGAAAACATGTAGGCATCGTAATTCAGGCCTATTTGCACCGCTCCCGGCAGGACATCACCGAGCTGGGTGAACTCGGAGCCGACGTACGTCTTTGCAAAGGGGCTTATAACGAGCCGAAGGACATCGCCCTGCAGAAAATGAGTGATATCCGGACGGCTTACAAAGATTACGCCAAGGTGCTGCTCGAAAAAACAGCCTATCCCCGCATTGCCACTCACGATGATGAATTGATCAGCTGGGTGAAGGATTATGCTGCTCAGAAAAACATTAGCAAGGAGCATTTTGAGTTTCAAATGCTGTACGGAATGCGCCAGAAAACTATGGAACAGCTCAGCGATGAAGGATATAATACCCGCATTTATGTACCCTTCGGCACTATGTGGTTCCCCTATTTCAAACGCCGTTTACTGGAGCGCAAAGAAAATATTTGGTTTGTGATTGCCACCTTGTTTAAGAGGTGAAACGTCTGACGTCTCACCTTTCACGTTGGCCCTTATAGCTATGCTACAACCGGAAACCCAAAAATATCTAATTGCGGCGATATTCATTACGGCCGGTGTTTTTCATTTTATCAAACCGCAGCCCTTTGCCGGCATCATCCCTGATTTTATTCCTTATCACCTGGCGCTGGTTTATATAAGCGGAGTGGCCGAGATACTGGGAGGAGCCGGAATTTTGTGGCATCAAACGGAAGCTATCGCTGCCTGGGGCCTCATTATATTGCTCGTCGCTGTTTTTCCCGCCAATATTAACATGGCCGTAGAAGCTGTTCAAAAATTAGGCTATGTTTCCTGGTACAGTGCCGCAACTATCCTCCGGCTACCGCTGCAATTTGTTTTAATTTACTGGGTTTACCGGGTATGTTTAAAGTGAAAAGACAGACAAGCCTTCTTGCTTCCCGCTTTTACCTTCTGCCTTTTCACTTTTGCCTTTTGCCACGTACCTTTAGCGCATGAACAAACGCCTCAGCCAAAACTATCTAAAGCTCCTGATTCCCGTTCTGCTCGGAATCACGCTGCTCTTCATTCCCTTGCTGGGCAATTTCCACATCGAATCGGCTATCCTGGTTTCACTGATCGGTTGTTTTTGGGCAACGATCCGCGCTTGTGATAAAAACCGTTCTGTTTCGGGTGATTTTTTTGCTGCCCTCCAGATTACCGGTTATCTATTTTTAGTAGGTTTTCCATTATTGATATATGCACTGCTGACCGGCTGTTTTAGTTTCCACGGCCTGGCCTTTTGGCTGCTATTTCCCCTTCCAAGCGTATTTTTCGGTTACGCCATCGGCCGCCTGCTGAGGATTTGGGGCGTCCCGTTCCGCCGAACCCTTGCAGTCATCATTTTGCTGGCCGTGGGTTTCGGATTGTTACTCATCGAATTTTTCAGCTTCCCGCAGCTTTATTTCTTCAATCATGTGTGGGGCGGCTGGCCGGGACCCATTTATGATGAAATTGTTCGCGTTGATTCATCAGCCATCTTCTTCCGCACCCTCACCCTTCTCTGGGCGCTCTTTTTATGGCACATCCCCGTTTTGAAAAAAGACCGGCTATCGCTGATAATCGTTGTCCTTTCAGCAGTCGCCATCGGTTTCAGTTACACGCAATTTGCTGAAATGGGTGTCATTTCTCCGCGTTCCTATTTACAGGAAGTGCTGGGTGAACACAAAGAAACGGCTCATTTCGAATTGTTCTATGATGAACGTTTCTA
>DASSAY010000285.1:0-9298 GCA_035699185.1 Balneolaceae bacterium
CCATCGAGGTTGAACCCCAGGAATGCTTCACCAAAGACAATGTAAAAGTAGAAGTTGACGGGGTGATTTACCTGGCAGTAATAGACCCGGTCAATGCCAGTTACGGGGTGACGAATTATCGCTTCGCGGCCGTTCAGCTGGCCCAAACTACCACCCGTTCCATTATCGGCATCATGGATCTGGATGATACTTTTGAAGACCGCGCCATCATCAATAAAGAGGTGGTAAAAGTGTTGAGTGAAATGGATCAGGCTTGGGGCATTCGCGTGCTGCGGTACGAAATCAAAAATATTGTGACGCCGAAAACCATCCAGAATGCCATGGAACGGCAAATGACCGCCGAGCGTGATCGTCGCGCTACCATCGCCCGTTCGGAAGGAATTATGCAATCGACCATTAACGATGCGGAAGGAAAGAAAGAGGAAATCATCAATGTTTCGGAAGGTGAAATGCAGCGGCGCATTAATGAGGCCGAAGGGGTGGCTAAAGAAATTGAGTCGCTGGCCGAGGCTTCGGCTGTTTCGATTGAAGAAATTGCTAACGCTTTGTCTCAAGATAAAGGTAAAGAAGCCATGCAGATGCGCCTGGCCGAGCGGTACATCAATCAGCTTTCGAAGCTGGCGAGCGATAAAAATGATGTCATCATCCCCACCGACATTACCAATTACGATGCCATCATGAAAGGCTTATCGCTGGATAAAATTTCGATTATTCCTGATGAGGAGAAGGACAGGAGGCAGTAGCAGGAGGCAGTGGCAGGAAGCAGCATTTCCTTTTAAGAGCAACTAAATTGGTTGAAAAGTGAGTCAGGGATATAAAAATCTAAAGGTATTTCAACTTGCTTATAAACTTGCAATGGAGATATTTGAGATCTCAAAAACATTCCCAAAAGAAGAAAAATATTCCTTAACTGACCAAATCAAAATCCAAAAAAGTTCCTGCCCAAAAGCTAAGAACGAAAATACTGCCTCCTGCCACTGCCAACTGCATCCTAAAAATTAGGAACGCAGGTGGAACGGTTTGCATTCGTTTCAGTACAATAAATGAATTCAAATAAATTCAACCGAGAGAGACTTTTTATGCATCACATCGAGGGCGAGAAATTATCCAGAAAGTGCGATCCCGAACAATTTAATTTTGAGACTACCGATGGAATAACACATCATATGACATTTATCGGACAAGAGCGCTTGACAACTTCCGTGGATTTTGGAATAAATATGCCTCAAAACGGCTATAATATTTTTGCGCTGGGTCCTAATGAAACCGATAAACTGGGTCATACCAAACGTTTTTTAGAAAACAAAGCGAAAAGCGATCCCACTCCGCCTGATATCTGCTATGTAAATAATTTTGAGGATGCTTATAAACCTGATGCTCTCATCCTGCCTGCGGGAAAAGGGTGCGAGTTGGAAAAAAAGATGGATGAACTGCTGGAAGATTTGATTCCATCGTTAAATTCAACCTTTGAGACCGATGAGTATCAGAACCGGCGGCAGGCGGTGGAAGAAGAACAGCAGCAAGAACAGGAGCACACTTTCGAAGATCTCCAAAAGAAAGCCCAGAAAGAAAATCTTTCGCTGGTTCGTACTCCGACTGGCTTTTCGTTCGCACCGACTAAAGAAGGCGAAGTAATGAAGGAGGATGAGATTAAGCAACTTTCGCAGGAAGAGCGGAATGCCATTGATGAAAAAACCAAAGAATTTCAAAAAGAGCTGCAAAAAATCATCCGGCAAATGCCCTCCCGAAAACGCCGGGTAAGAGAAAATCTAAGAGACCTCGACCGCGAAATTGCCACGCATGCTTTAAAGGAATTATTCGAAGACATCCGGGAGCGCTTTTCAAAACTTGAAGAAGTGCAAGGGTTTTTGGATGATGTGGAAGAAAACATCGCCAATAACGCGCGGGCTATTCTTGAGAGCCAGCAGCAAAGTCAGCAGCAGGGTTTAGCGCAAATGATGGCTGACGGAAAAACCGCCCAGCAGCAAGAACAAGAAAACAGCGGGGAATATCTGGGCTCGAATTCGATGTTGCAACGTTACCGTGTAAATGTTTTGGTAGATCATTCCCGTACGGAGGGCGCGCCGATTATTTATGAAGATAATCCAAATTATAACAACCTGATCGGCCGTGTGGAATATAAATCACAGATGGGCGCTTTGACCACTAATTTCAATATGATTAAACCCGGCGCTTTTCATAAAGCCAACGGCGGCTATCTGATTCTCGATGCTCGCCGCGTACTTTTGGAACCTTTTGCCTGGGAAAGCCTTAAGCGCGTGCTCAAATCCGGAAAGCTTAAGATTGAATCACTGGGTGAATCGTATCGCGTAATCAGCACGGTTTCGCTCGAACCCGAACCCATCGACCTGAATCTGAAAGTGGTGCTGCTGGGCGAGCGTATGCTGTATTATTTGCTCTGTGATGTAGATCCTGAATTCGGAACACTGTTTAAAGTGGAGGCAGATTTTAAAGATGAAATTGACCGCAATGACAAAAATCAGGGGCTGTATGCCCAGCTTTTGGCAGGATTAATTGAAAAGCATAACCTCAAACCGTTTGATAAAGGTGCGGTGGCGCGTGTTATTGATCACAGCTCGCGGCTGGTAGCCGATTCGGAAAAACTTTCGGCCAAAACAGAAGAAATCAGTGATCTTTTGGAGGAATCGGATTACTGGTCCGGCAAAAACGGGCACGATCGAGTACAGCACGAAGATGTACAAAAAGCCATTGACCAGCAGGATTATCGTTCAAGCAGGCTACGCGACAGAATCCAGGAATCCATCAATCGGGACTTTATTTTCATTGAAACCGAAGGTAAAGCGATAGGACAAATTAACGGCCTGTCGGTATCAAGAGTGGGACATCTTTCCTTTGGCCGGCCGACTAAAATTAGCGCGCGTGTTCGAATAGGTACGGGAAAAATCATCGATATTGAACGGGAGGTTAAAATGAGTGGCTCCATTCATTCCAAAGGTGTCCTCATTTTAAAAGGTTTTTTGGGCGAGCGTTACGCCGAAGACCGTCCGCTTTCGCTTTCGGCCAGCCTGGTTTTTGAACAATCCTACTCTCATATTGACGGCGACAGCGCTTCTTCGGCAGAGCTGTACGTACTGCTTTCTGCTATTGGCGATATTCCCATCAAGCAATCCATCAGCGTTACCGGTTCGGTAAATCAGCATGGAAAAGTTCAGCCTATCGGCGGGGTGAATGAAAAGATTGAAGGCTTTTTTGACATTTGTAAAAAACGCGGGTTAACGGGTGATCAGGGCGTGCTCATTCCGGAAGCAAACGAGAAAAACCTGATGCTTAAGGATGAGGTAATTCAAGCTGTGGAGGATAAGAAATTCCATATTTATTCGGTTTCCACAATTGATGAAGGCATGGAACTGCTGACCGATATGGAGATGGGAGAAAAGGATGAGGATGGAAATTTTGCCGAAAATACGATCAACGGACAGGTGATAAGAGCCCTCAACCGAATGACAGATGTACGCAAAACCTTTGCCGCGCTAAAAGATGGAAATGGTTCATCCGAGACAAAAAAACAGCAGTAATTAGTTGTAAAAACCCTTATTTTTATTACAGTTAGTTCTTCTTCATTCAGGAACAATAGCTTCACCCGGAGATACAATGCTATGGATATCAACCAGAAGATATTGGATTATTGTATGGAAAAGTGGAATAAAAGGTTTGACGGGATTAGTTCGTTTAGTGTTTCTGAGAAGCTGGGTATTGACCATCGCAAAGTTCGGGAAACTTTTAAAAATTTTCGTCGCCAAAATAAGGGAACGTTAACCGATAATGTGATTCTGCGGCCCTTCGAGGTAGGAAAAGATGTCGTTACCACCGTTTTTTTCCCATCAAAAGAGAGCCTCAAAGAAAGTTTTAGCAAGAGCAATTTAGCCACCAAACATATTCCGGAATTTAAAAAACGGCTGTATCTCGGCCACAGGCGTAATGAACTGGCTTATTTCTCCCAATCTGTACTTGCCAAATATTTCGATTTAGCCGAAAAATTTAATATTCAGGATTCCCTTTTTGGCGGTTTCTTAACAAGCAGGCCGGATTCATCCGAAGATGAATCGCATCAGGAAAAAACACCGGTTTTGCGTTTTGGAAAGAGAAAACTGGATAAAAATGAACAGGTTGTTGCGGCGATTCTGGAAGACCTGGCCGCACTGCCCGAGGATGAGCAGCAGCATTGGCATTTTTCTGAAATCGAACATCCGAACTTTTCATTATTTGATCCCGATTTTCATAAATATTACCTGCGCTATTATGATGTGATTCCCATTCACAAACGCGATCCCTTAAACAGACTTCTTAGCACCTTAAAAAAGATAAATGCTCTGCCTAATGTCGGCCGCCTTTTTAATAATCTTGATGGTGTTCATTTGCAGTACCCGGTTAAAAAAAGTTTTGAAGACTTTATTACCAGCTGCGATCTCCTTTATAAAATTATTGGCCCCGATAATTTAAATACCGATGTTCTTAAAAATTACCTTCACTCAAACTATAACTATCGGCATAACCATTTTCGGGATTCCAGGGGAGAACCTTTGAATAATAGCCAGCTATTCCGCGCATTTTTGAAAGAGATCGGCTTTTTAGAAAATTCTATTGATAAATTATTGAATTCACTCAAAGAACATGCCATTCCGCCGGACCATCAAATAAATGCCCTGCGTTCCGGAACGCATGATTTTTTAAGTGAATTCCGAAATTTATGCCAGTCGCTGCTTATCTCATATACCATTCTTTATGAAAAGCTAAAGGCATGAATTTGACTTTTTAAAAAATTAATTCCTTGTTTTTATTTTCTTTAAAAGAATGATGATAAGACATTTAGCGTTACAGCTTTTATTGCATAGCTAAAATAATTCATCATTCTTGTCAAAATGACATGGATATGCGATAGTAAACCTTCACCCTGATTATTTAAATTAAATTACTGCAAATTTTTTCATCAAGCTATAGAAATACGGTTTTTATTTGTAGTATTGATGAGAATTGACGATATATAATTATTCTGATAGTTCTAAAAAAGCGTTATGGCCTCTGCACATTCTTCTTTTCTTGTACTTATTTCATTTTTAGCTTTCACTTTTGTCTCATGCTCTCCTTCAAAGAACTTGAATATTGAACGAGGTACAGGATACCACTACCGGCCCGGCTATCCCGAGTTTTACTCCTCAGCTTTCGGTTATATTGACAATGAAAAAGGCCCCACCCTCAATGTCTCAGCCGAAGTTGTTAAGGGAAGCCTTATTTATAAGCGAAATGAAGATTCTCTTTCGGCCAACTTTGCCATTAACCTGCAGATACAGGATATATCCAATCCCGACCACATTTTAGCTTCCAAGCGGATTGAAAAGAAGGTTGTAAGTTCCGATGAAAGCGCGTTATCAACCCGCGAAACCGTTACTTTTGATTACTCTCTGCAGGTTAACCCCAGCCGTTACCGGGTAGTGGTGAGTGTTACTGATTTAAATTCCGATAAGAATTTAACTCAAACCGTGGGCGCCTATATTCCTGATGTTGAAACCGGCGCCTATACACTGACCGGTATCCAAATGTACGGCAAAATTAATGGCGGAGAATGGGATAAAATCAGTACATATGATGTGAAGGGGAAAATCGATTCACTTCGCTTCGTTTTTCAAATCATCAGCGAAAGAACGAATGAACCGATGACCATCAATTCGCGGCTGGTTCGCATCAAATCGGATACCACCTACCCGCGGCCCATGCATTTTTCCAATTACAGCCCCTCTTCTATCGAATATAAAGGCATCAATTATGATGAAACCACAGAAATTCAATCCAACCAGCGGATCTTAACCAATTACAGCAGTATTTTTATTGAATATAAATTTCCACAGCAAGAACGGGGCAATTATAAGTTTGAAGTAACCGCAAATAAAGGCAATGGTGAAGGAATTTATAAGGCGCGAACTTTCGGCGTTAAAAGCACCAATTATCCTTCTTTAGGCACCCCGCGCGAATTGGCACGTCCGCTGATTTATCTTATGGGTGAGGGCGATCACGAAGAGTTGATGAACATTTCAGATCCCGATTCGCTGAAAAAAGCCATAGATCGTTTTTGGCTGAAAAATATCGGCAGTGCCACAAAAGCCAAAGAGGTGGTTGAACTCTATTACCAGCGTGTGGTGGAAGCCAATAAAGCATTTTCTAATTTTAAGGAAGGCTGGAAAACAGACCGCGGTATGATTTATATTCTCTTTGGTCCCCCTTGGTATGCCGAAGACCATCTAAAGGAACTGGTCTGGTACTATTCTTACAACCACGCGGATCCCGAATACCGGTTTATGTTCCATCAGCCTAAACTGAACAACCGGTACTTTCCGTTTTATCACTATTTGCTAAATCGCCATAACTATTACTATACCGTTCAATACTTGCAGCGCCAGCTTTGGTTAAGCGGACAAATTTTAACGCGGCGCATTTGATTACAGCCACTGATTCTTCACAGATTAGCACAGGTAAAAATCAGTTTTAATCTGTGCTTATCTGTGGCTAACCCTTCTCAGTCAACCACATGTCGGGGCAGTTTAGACGGAATGCGCGTTAATACTTCGTAATTCAGGAAGTTGGCCATTTCACTAAACGAGGCAACGGTCATCTCCTGATCGCCCTGTTCGCCGATAATTACCACTTCATCACCTTTTTTTACATCGGGAATATCAGTGACATCAACCGTGATTAAATTCATATTTACAAGTCCCGCTACCGACGCGCGCTCACCGTTAATGAGCACAATACCCACGTTCGTTAAATTTCGCCCAAAGCCGTGTGTATAGCCGATGGGTACGGCCGCTATTTTTTGTTTGCGACTCGTTAAATACGTATTTCCATACCCGATAAATTCGCCCGCCGGCACTTCTTTGGTGCTCATTACCATGCTTTTCCAACTCATTACGCTGTCCAGGGGATCTTCGTGCCTATCGTGGATATCGGGATGCTTTTTTACAAAATTCATATAGGTTTCGCGATTCGGCCAGAAGCCGTATTGAGCAATTCCAAACCGAACCATATCCATAATGGTATCGGGATAGTTGAGCGCTCCCGCCGAAGACGCGGTATGCAATATTTTTGCTTTGATGCCATGATCATTGAACCAGGAGCAATATTCATCAAACTTTTCTTGCTGCTCTTTAATGCGCACAAAATTGCTTACACTTTCGGCCCCCGCAAAATGCGTGCACATACCGTCAATCTCGAGATGCTTTTTGTTATTGTTGATGATTTTTTGAGCCTCTTCAAACTTGTTACGGTCCAGCCCCAGCCGGTTCATGCCGGTTTCAAGCTGGAGGTGAATTCTGGCCGGTATACCTGTTTTTTTTGCCGCTGCTACTGCTGCCTTCAGCCGATCAATTTCAAAAATCCAGAATGAAATATCATTTTTTATCGCCCATTCGATCACCCCATTGTAAATCATCCCCATAATCATAATATGGCTGTCTTCGCAGGTCTTAGCATCGAAGGCGATTTTTGCTTCATCGGAGCTAAAGACCGAAAAATGTCGTATCCCGCAGTCCTCGGCCATTGGCACAAAATATTTAATGCCATGTCCATACGCATTTCCCTTAATCACCGAGCTGAAAATAACATCCTGCCCTATATAATCTTTAAGAAATGAAACATTTTGTTTAAAGCTGGACCTGCTCAGCTCAATATAAGATGGATAAAAAATGTCTCTCATTTACCTTCGTTTACCTCCTTAATAATTTGTATAAACATCGAAATGCCGGTGGAAATAATATCATCAGGGAAATCATAATCTTGAGCATGCAGTGGCGGGTGATCTTTGCCGGCACCCAGACCGAACATCGCGCCGGGAATTTTATTGATGAAGCGGCCAAAATCTTCCGACCATTCAAAAGGATATTCCTTTTCCTTCATTTCAAATTCTAATGCTTCAGCAGCTGATTTTATCACTCCTACCGCTTCCGCACTGTTTATGGTTGATGAAAAAGCCTCCCTCCATTCATGACTGACCTCAAGCATATAGGTTTCGGCCAGGCCTCCGGCCAATTGCAGGCATTCTTCTTTCAACAGCTCAAGCGTTTCGTTTTGCCAGGCTCGAAGCGTAGCGCTTACGGTTCCTTTTCCGGGTGATGTTCCAAAAGCCAGTTCTCCCATTGCTGCATGAACAACAGTTACTTTGGCTGATTTGTTCATCGCAGTAACAAATTGAGGCACTGACGATATGCTCTGAATGAATTGCGCCAGTGCCAAAGCCGGACTTTTGCCCTCCTCAGGGTGAGCGGCATGTGAAGTTTGCCCCTTAAAATCAACGGTCAAACCTGTCGATGCGGCGGCAAAGACATCATCCTTAACCACAATTTGATGTTTCTTATAACCCGGCAAATTATGCAGGGCGAAACAATAATCCGGTTGCAACTTTTTGAATTTCTCGTCCCCCATCATCCATTTCGCGCCTTGTCCCGTCTCTTCAGCAGGTTGAAATAAAAGCGTAACCGTGGCGTCAGGCTTTTCATTTTGCAACCAACAGGCAGCACCGCAAAGAATGCTCATGTGTCCGTCGTGTCCGCATTTGTGCCCCGTACCTTCGGTTTTAGAGCGATAATCTACCTCATTTACATCTGGAATAGGAAGCGCATCCAGTTCACAGCGCAGTAAAATGTGGGGATGATCGGAGCGGCCTTCATAAGTTGCTAAAATCCCTTCTCCGCCAACGCCGGTTTGAAGACTATCGGGTGAAGTTTTCTTTAGGAAATCCGCGATTACATCCGCCGTTTTCGATTCCGACCCCGAAACTTCGGCTATTGAATGAAGCTTATGGCGTAACTCAATTAATTGCTGTACATGTTGATCAATTCTGAAAGGCATCCTAAAGTCCTAAGTGAAGTTTTTACTTCTTCTTCAATTAGTAAATTTTAAAGCAGAATTGCCAATGGGAATTGTCGAAAGTCAAAGGTCAAAAGTCGAAGTTGTTAACTTATAACTTGCAACTTACCGCTTGTATCTACCTCACTACTGGTGCAAGCGTCTCGCTTGTACCGATCCCGTTAATTAAATGGCACGAGCGGGACGCTCGCGCCAGCCTTTTGCCTTTTGCCTTTTCACTCTCAATACAATTCCCCCAAAACCAGCCTTGGATCGGGATATAACTCTAACGCCTGTTCCCGTTCATCATCCGAAACCACGCCGGGCAGATCGGCTTTGCCGGGATCATCAACCGAAAGCTGAAAATGAAGGTGGGGCGCCCATCCACCGTTCACTTCTTCTGTGCCGATCTCAGCAATTTTTT
>DASSAY010000286.1:0-2564 GCA_035699185.1 Balneolaceae bacterium
GTATTTGCCTAATTTTGCGAGTGATTCCATAAATTACATTTTCTAAAAAGCATAGTGATGGAAACTACTGAATTTAAGCATCGTTGTCATTTCGTGAGCTTTATTTTTTAGAAGGTTTTGTAAAACCGTCCTTTTGTCCAATCCCTGCGTTATCAGAAGTTTGAAATCCTCACATATGTTCATATGCTCCGGTTTCAAGCTTCCTCTGGTCTTGATCTTGAACAAAATTCTTGGTTTTTCAAAGCCTTCTTTTAGATTATATTGCGTGAAGCATATTTTCAATTAAAACCCCTCTAAGTCATCCCGAACGAATGTGAGGGATCTCAATCGTTGATATAGCTTTTGCTTTGACAACGGCAGCTGTCTTCATCCCATTTGAGATCCCTCTTCCCGAAAAGCGGTCATCGGGATGACAAAGAGAAGCTTGATTTTCAATGGTTCAATAATTATTAAAGTAAAAAACATTAAATTAATACGAATGATACGATACCTGACAGCCGGAGAATCGCACGGGCCACAATTAACGGGCATTATCGAAGGTGTTCCCGCCGGCCTGCCCATCACTGAAGATGAAATTGCCCTGCACTTGGCGCGCCGTCAAAAAGGCTACGGGCGGGGCGGACGCATGGCTTTTGAAAAAGATCGTGCCGAAATTTTATCCGGTGTTCGTTTCGGCAAAACCACGGGAGCACCCATTGCCCTGCAAATGCCGAACCGCGCCTTCAAAAAAGATGACGCCAACTGGCCTAAAGTGATGAACAAGGAAGGCGAGGGGAATGATGTCGATCCTATCACCGTTCCGCGGCCGGGACATGCCGATTTAACCGGCGTCCAAAAGTACCGTTATGATGATATTCGTCCCGCGATCGAACGTTCCAGCGCCCGTGAAACAGCCATGCGGGTAGCCTGCACATCCATAACACGAAAATTGTTGAAGCATTTTGGCATTGAAATCGGGGGACACGTTACGCAAATCGGCTCTATAGGTTATGATGATCCCTGGGAAGATGTACGCAAAAAAGTAGATCCTTTGCTCAAAAACGGCGCCGAAGCCGTCTTTCGTGCGGCCGATGAATCGGAAGTCCGGTGCCTTGATCCCGAATTAACACAAAAAATGCGTGATGAAATTATCGTCCGTCGCAAAGAAGGCAGTTCGCTCGGGGGACATTGGGAAGTTTTAGTTACCGGCCTTCCCGCAGGCCTCGGCAGCTTCGTCCATTGGGATCGTAAACTCGACGGGCAGCTGGCCCAGGCCATCATGGGCACCCAGGCGATGAAAGGGGTAGAAATCGGGCTGGGTTTTGAGTCCGGCCGGCGGCACGGACAGGTGGTACACGATGAAATCACATACGAAGATGATCAGTTCAAACGCCGCACCAACCGGATGGGCGGTATCGAAGGGGGGATTTCAACCGGCATGCCGCTCATTATACGCGGGGTGATGAAGCCAATTCCCACCATGCTTACGCCCATTTCTACGGTGGATATCAACACGAAAAAAGAAACAGATACCCGCTACGAACGCTCTGATGTTTGTGCCCTGCCGCGGGCCATTGTAGTGATTGAGAGTGTCATCGCTCCCGTGCTGGCCAATGCTTTCCTCGAAAAATTCGGCGGTGATTCTGTTGAGGAGATTGAGGAGCGGTATAAGCGGTAGTAAAATCTTCCGATTCCGAAGGCTGGCAGGTTTAGAAAAGAGGTCAGGATTGGTTACACAAAGTTACTCAAAGGAAAGCCTTAGTGATTCTTTGTGAACCTTTGTGGAATAGCTTTGGGAGAACTCAACATAGGCAGAAACAATATGCACCCTTTATAGTAAAAATACTATCCCTTCAATCAATAAAAATACGCACAAATGGATCATCAAGAACAAGAGCTAAAAGAAGAAAATCTACCAAAACAACATCAATCTATTCCCGGAAAAGAGTCCAAGATGAAACCGATTCCTGAGTCTATCCGCGATGATTATAAAGGCAGCGGCAAGCTGGAAGGGAAAGCAGCTTTGATTACCGGAGGCGATTCGGGCATTGGCCGAGCCATAGCGGTTCATTATGCGCGGGAAGGAGCCAGGGTCGCTATCATCTATTTAGAAGAAGACGATGATGCGGACATGACTAAACACATGGTAGAACAAGAAGGGTCTGAATGCCTCATCATCAGGGGCGATATTCGGGATCGAACATTTTGTGAGGATAGTGTAGAACAAGTGGCAGATGCTTTCGGAGGATTGAATATTCTGGTCAATAATGCCGGCGAGCAGCATTCGCGCGAAGGGCTTGAAAAATTGGATCTTGACCTGACCGAGAGAACCTTTCAAACCAATGTTATTTCCATGTTTTATCTCACTCATGCCGCGGGAAAATATCTGAAGGAGGGCGACGCCATCATCAATACCACCAGCGTTGTGGCCTACCAGGGACGCAAAAACCTGATTGATTACGGCGCCACTAAAGGAGCCATCGTTGGTTTTACCCGCTCGCTCAATATGGATTTGGCGCCAAAGGGAATCCGCGTAAACGCCGTAGCCCCCGGCCCCATCTGGACGCCGCTCATTCCTTCCACTT
>DASSAY010000287.1:0-14638 GCA_035699185.1 Balneolaceae bacterium
CTCGATCGTGAATGAAGGTTATATTCCTCTCTAAATTCAGTAAAGATCTGGATAAGATTACGGATACACGCATTCGTAAGGCTATAAAAAAAGCTATTATCAAAATAGAAAAAGCCCCATCGACTAAAAAACTCACATCAATAAAAAAACTTAAAGGAGAAGCTTATGCTTACCGGCTTCGGGTAGGGCAATATCGAATAGGAATGTATATCGAAGACCAAACCGTAGAATTAGCCCGGGTAGCCCATCGTAAAAAGATATATGATATTTTTCCTTAAGTAATCATACTTCCCTAAAGTTCAACAAAAAAACCCTTATGCAGCTAATCTGCCATATAAGGGTTTTTCCGTTTTTGTCGGGACGACAGGATTTGAACCTGCGACCCCGCGACCCCCAGCCGCGTGCGCTACCGGACTGCGCCACGTCCCGAAAAAAATATCATTTGCTTAAAGAACAAAACTTATCAAAATTTATTGCCGAAGTTTTGATGCTTCGTCCGGCAGGCCGGACAGCGCTGCCCTAATTCTTTTTTAAAATTTGGGCCTGCCCTACGAAGCCTTTGGCGTAGTAGGGCCACGTCCCGAAAAATAATGAATCCAAAGATAGGATTGTCAGCCACAAAACTCAACCCTTCTTACGGCTAATTGTTCTTTTAATATGAGTTTAGCATATTACCTTTTTCCTAACAAATCACACGAATGAAATTACCTTCACTCGATTACATTTTTAAAAAAGCGTTCTATGTTTTAAAACGCTTTCCTTTTGCTATGGCCGCTGCTGCTCTTGCCGGTGTAATCGCAGGCTGTCTGGCCGAGCAGTTATCTAATCAGCCCGAATACCTATTCAATATTTTGCTGGCGGCTATTTTAGGTATTCCCCTATTTACCGTGCTTCAGTTTGTCTCTGAAAAAAGGGACTGGAACAGAAGCTTGTGGACTCTGGTCAACGCGGCAGCCCTTGCCGTTCTGGTTTTCTATTATTTTCTCTTACCCCAAGACTTTGACCAAACCCCGGCATATCACGTATATCGTTATTTGCTTTATCTGCTTGGCGTGCATCTGTTAGTGTCCATAGGCCCGTTCTTAGGCAAGGATGAAACGAACGCTTTCTGGCAATATAACAAAACGCTGTTTTTGCGATTTTTGACAAGCGTACTTTTTAGCGGCGTCTTATTTTTAGGTTTAGCTATAGCCTTGCTTTCTATAGATGCTTTATTGGGTGTGCAGATTGATGATGAAACTTATTTGCAATTATTTGCCCTGCTCGCGTTTATTTTTAATACCTGGTTCTTTCTGGCCGGCATGCCCAAATCTCTTGATTATTTTAACAGAGTTGATGATTATCCAAAAGGCCTAAAGATTTTTACACAGAATATTCTTATTCCGCTCGTCATTATTTATTTGGCCATTTTATATGTTTATACCGGCAAAATTTTAATACTGTGGGCTTGGCCCGAAGGCTGGGTTTCTAATCTAATACTCAGTTTTTCTATCGTCGGTATTTTTGCCATTCTGCTTTTATATCCCATTCAAAATAAACTTGAAAACCGGTGGATTAAACGATTTTCGAAAAGTTATTTTTGGTCGCTGGTACCGCTGGTAATACTGCTTTTGCTGGCAATCTGGCGGAGGATTTGGGAATACGGCTTTACGATAGAACGCTATTTTGTTTTGATTTTAGGGCTTTGGCTGACAGGCGTTGTTCTCTATTTCATCATTAGTAAAATCCAGAATATTAAGCTGATACCCACATCACTTTGCCTGATCGCTTTTCTGATTTCTTTTGGCCCCTGGGGAGCTTTTTCTATTTCTGAGCAAAGTCAGACCCACCGGTTGCAGGCTTTTTTAAAGCAAAACGGTATTCTTGAAAACGGCTCCATTCAACCCGCTTCCGGCGCCATATCATTCGAAGAACAGATGGAAATCAGCAGTATAGTACGCTATCTGGTTTATAATCATGGTGCAGAAAGTTTTCAACCATGGTTTGAACAGGATTTATCCAAAATGATTGAAGGTGATTCAACCCGAACCCTTACACTTCATCAAAAGCCGCAACATATCGTTGAATTGATGGGTATTGAATATGTAAGTAGATGGCAAAGCCGAAATGCCGGGCAAGAGGTCACCCATTTTTCATCCACAGAGCAAGAGGCGGTTTTAATTGAAGGTTATGACTGGATGATTCAGGACGTTTATATAACTTCTCAGGATGATTTTAAAATCATAGACATAAACGGCAGGAAGATAACTATCGCACTCAAAGAGGAATTGCCGGCTTTACGCATTTACCTTTCAAATGATAGCACTTCAGCCTTAACTATTGACTACGGTGAAATGATTCAAGAGCTGCAACAAAAGTACTCATCAAAAAACTATGCTATTCCGCCTGATGAAATGTCGACCGTTGCTTCAAATCAAAACTGGATGGTTAAGGTATATTTTCACAGAATTGACTGGGAGAACGATGAGCAATATATGCTTTTAGATGCTCAATTCGACCTGTTGATATCATTTAAAGAGCAGTAAGCCAACACTAAAAAGTTTGGGCAATTATTTTACTATTTGATGAATCTTTTTCTATCGATAAGTCTATAAAAGACAAAGAGACATCAACAAGAGTAATTTTAAAGAATTAAAAGCTTAGTCATTATGGGAGACTCTAAAAATAACTCTTCAAGTATAGCTAAATTTATAGCAGGTTCTGCACTTGCCGCCGGTGGTTTTTTTGCGGCTAAAAAGCTTGTTAGCTCATTCAATAAATTTCGTCTTTCCGGAAAGGTAGTTCTCATTACCGGCGGTTCGCGTGGCTTGGGATTGGTTTTGGCCCGCCATTTTGCTGATGAAGGCGCAAAAGTAGCAATATGTGCGCGGTCTGTGGATGAACTTCAGCGGGCATCAGAAGATTTAGCGGGCAGAACTACTCATTTTTTAGCCGTCCCCTGTGATGTTACCGATCAACAGCAGGTACAAAATATGATTGAGCAAATCTCAAAAGAAATGGGCAATATCGATGTTTTGATCAACAACGCGAGCATTATTCAAATGGGTCCCATGGAATCAATGACGTACGAAGATTATGAAGCGGCCATGAAAACCCACTTTTGGGGGCCTTTTTATACCATGAATGAAGTTTTGCCTGATATGATTGGCATGGGCGGAGGGCGAATTGTAAATATCGTTTCTATTGGTGGCAAACTAAGCTTCCCACACTTACTGCCCTACACTACCAGCAAATATGCTTTATCGGGACTTTCGGAGGGAATGGCTGCCGAATTGAAGAAATACAATATTAACATCACTACCGTTTATCCCGGTTTTATGCGAACCGGAAGTCCCATGAATATTGATGTAAAAGGCCAGTATCAAAAAGAATATGCGTGGTTCAAAATATCAGACTCGCTGCCGGTGCTTTCCATGGATGTTGACAAAGCAGCCCAAAAAATTATTGAGGCTATGAAGAAAGGAAAGAAAACCATCACCCTAACCATTCCCGCAAAAATCGCCATAGCCGCTCACGGCATCAGCCCGGGATTCATTATCTCCTTTTTTGATCTTATCAATAATTTACTGCCCGAAATGAAAGGCGGCCATAAAGCTAAAAAGGGATATGAAAGTGCCTCAAAATATTCATCTACTTTTTTAAGCAAGAAAACGGATGAAGCCGAGAATTATACTTTACAAAAGAATAATTCTGATTCGATTTGAGCATATAATAATTATCTCTGTCATCCCGAACGAATGTGAGGGATCTCAAACGCTGATATAGCTTTTACCTTTATCTCTTGCTGCTATCTTTATCACAGTTGAGATTCCTCGTCATTCAGTAACCCACTGAATTCCTCGGAATGACAAAGATGATAAATTGTTTTACATCACTCAATAAAGACAGTATGCTATCCATATTTTTAAGTTACTATATTACAGAAGAGCTCTGTCAATTATTCTATCGCGACTGACAAAGTTCAACCAAAACGCCACAATTATCTTTCGGCTGAACAAAGGCTACCAATTTATTATCGGCCCCCGGCGTTGGTTTATCATTGAGAAGAGTGAAGCCTTCATCACGCAGCCGTTTTAATTCGGCACGAATATCATCCACTTCAAAAGCTACATGATGCATCCCTTCGCCTTTTTTTTCCACGTATTTAGCGATTACGGAGTCAGCGTCCGTAGCTCCCAGCAACTCCACTTTGGATTCACCGGTTTTAAAAAAGGCCGTTTCCACTTTTTGGCCTTCTACCATTTCTCGTTTATAACAGGTGCCGTTGAGTAGCTTTTCATACGTTTTAACAGCCGCTTCCAGGTCTTTTACCGCTATGCCAATGTGATCTATGTGCATGAATTAAAAATTCAAAATTAAGAATTAAAAATTATACCACTTCATCCCGAACCGACTTTTCTTCCACTGCTTTATCTGAGCCGTTGTCATAGCTATCAACAATAGAACGGTTGATGTACCAGGTGGTAGCCATCATTCCCAGACCGATGGTAATGTAGTAGCTGATGATCCGCCAGGCGAAAACGGCCAACCCGATGAATGCTTTACGGTCGATAAGCGGACCCTGGAAGAGGGCAAATAAGCCTTCAACCCCGCCACTGCCGCCGGGGGTGGGCACCACGAGAAATGCCAAATTCATCGCTAAGCTTCGGAAAAAAGAAAGGATAACATCGGCGGGAAGCAAGCTGAGAATCACAATGGTCGGCAGGGCAATTCGGCATAACCACGACATGGTAGAAAGGAAAAAAGCTTTCAGCAAAAAGCTGGTAGGCTTTTTTCTGAGCTCGTGTGAATATTCAACCAGAATTTCAGCCTCTTCGCTTACTTTTGTCCGCCAGCGGCGCAAAAAGGGCAGCTTAAAGATGAATTTAACTACTTTTTTTATGGCATTGGGATTTTTCAACACTCCATAAGCCATCAGTCCCGCATAACTTAGCAAACCGATGTAAAGTAAAATCATGGATGCATGGCCGATCATCCCGATATTGCTGGGAATGACTTCATAGAAAAAGCCGGCGATCACTAAAATGGGTACTGCCAGCGCAAACCAAAGCTGATCGAGCAGCACACCGTATAAAATAATAGCGGTTGACTGGCCTAACCTGAATCCTTCTTTGGTGAGGGCATATGTGGCCATTGGGGCGCCGCCTACCGTGGATGGAGTGACGGCGGAAGTAAAATCCCAGCTAAGCATCACCCGAAAAGAAGCCAGCCAGCTTAGCTCGTCTTCGGACAAAAAACGAATCTTGGCCGCGGCAAACCATAACCTCAGGAAAGAAACGACCAGGGCGATAAAAAGCCCCGGCAGGCGTTTGGGTTTGAGATGTTCAAGCACGCCGGGCGTGTAGGTGAAATAAATCACCAATGCCATCGAAGCGATGCTGAGCGCTATTGATATAAAAAGATACTTTTTTGAAAAATATCTTTGCGGAGCTTCCGGTATTTGATCTTTGTTATCGGCCAAATAATTCAGTGACAGCTTTTAATGGAAAAATAATAACATCCCTTAAAATAATAGAGATAAGTATAATAAACGAAAAGAATGGGCAACAGTTTCAAAGAAAAAGCCCTATGGATGATTCCATAAGGCTTCTCGATTCCGATTTTTCTTTAGGCTACGGTGATATCTTCATCCAGGTACACATCCTGAATTAAATTAAGCAACTTGACGCCGTCTTTCATGGGCCGCTGAAAGGCTTTTCGTCCGCTGATAAGCCCCATACCGCCGGCCCGTTTGTTGACGACCGCCGTTCGGACGGCTTGGGCAAAATCATTCTCTCCGGAAGCCCCGCCCGAATTGATCAAGCCGGCGCGACCCATATAACAATTAGCCACTTGGTAGCGCGCTAAATCGATAGGATTATCGCTGGACAGTTCGTCATAAATATCTTCATCCAGCTTTCCATAGGATGAATCTCCCATATTCAGCGCTTTGTACCCGCCGTTGTTGGTGGGCAGCTTTTGCTTGATGATGTCGGCCTGAATGGTAACTCCCAAATGATTCGCCTGTCCCGTTAAATCAGCTGAAGCGTGATAATCTGTGCCATTCACTTTGAAAGCTGAATTTCGGGTATAGCACCACAGAATCGTTGCCATGCCTAATTCGTGGGCCCGCTCAAAAGCCAGAGCCACTTCCGTTATTTGCCGGTCCGATTCCTCCGAGCCAAAATAAATAGTAGCTCCCACGGCAATCGCGCCCATATCATAAGCACGTTCTACCGTGCCGAACATAATTTGATCATACGTATTTGGGTAGGTCATCAATTCATTGTGATTGATTTTGACGATAAAGGGAATTTTGTGAGCATATTTTCGGGCTACGGCACCCAGTACCCCAAAGGTTGAAGCGATGCCATTGCATCCACCTTCCATCGCCAGCTCAACAATTTTTTCGGGATCAAAATAATCGGGATTGGGAGCGAATGACGCGCCTGCGGAATGTTCAACCCCCTGGTCAACAGGCAAAATGGAAACATGGCCGGTGCCGGCAAGCCGTCCGTGATTAATGAGCGTTTGCAGGCTGCGAAGTACTCTGGGATTGCGGTCAGAATGAGACCAGACGTCATCTACATAAGATGGGCTGATTTGATGAATCTTTTCTTTTGGAATCGTTTTGCACTCGTGATTGAGCAGTTCTTCCGCTTCATCACCCAACAATTCTTCAATATTTTTTTCTGCTACTGCCATAATCCAGTTCTCCTCAATAAGTTAAAGGTTGCATTTAGCCAATAATAACCATTTTAAACATTCATATCATTAGAGAATTGGAATATTAGCAAATATTAAAGGATTAGAAATGAAACTGAAATGAAATATTAACCGACAAAAATATTTTTCAATTCAACCGAAAATCCGCTTAAAATATTAGATTTTAGCGAATCAGGCACTTGATAGGTGTTTTGCAGAGTGAAGGCTTGATCTCGCAAAATAAACTGCTCCACCTGTTTTTTTTCAGGATAGACAAGCCAGTACTCTTTTACCCCATACCTTTCGTAAAGCTGTTTCTTTTGATTCTGATCAATAGCTTCTGTGCTTTCCGAGATGATTTCAACGACCAAATCGGGTGCGGCTACAATATTTTTCCTGGTTATGATGTGCGCACGGCTTTTAGCAATATATATTAAATCGGGCTGAATTACATCTGTCATAGAAAGAACAATATCAACGGGAGCCATCAATACTTCACCCAAGTTTGATTTGTCAGTGAAATGACGCATTTGCATATATAAATTGCCCAAAATTCTTTGATGGTAGGTAGTAGGTGCCGGTGTCATATATAATTCCCCCCCGATAATTTCGTACCGCTTGCCGTCATCCGGCAGAGTGCGATAATCATCATACGTAACTAATTTTGAAATAGTAGCCATAACTTGCTCTTTTTTTACAGATTAATGATACCCTGTCTAAAAGTCAATAATCTTCAAAACACCCGTTTTCTTCCGGCAGTTCTCACCCCTGCAAATGTTTTTCAATTAATCGAAATTTTTAAGCAAACTCTGTATATTTGAGGTCTTTTCATCAAAAAAATCATTTTAAAAAGTGTTATGAAAATTGGCGATCTCGATTTAGGCTCTAAACCACTTTTACTTGCTCCTATGGAGGATGTTACCGATTCTCCCTTTCGCACCATCTGTCGAAGGCGCGGGGCGAGCGTGGTCTATACCGAATTTATCAGCTCCGAAGCGATTATTCGCGATTCTGATGTGGCCATGCACAAAATGGATTTCAGCGAAGAAGAGCGTCCCTTTGGCGTACAAATTTTCGGGGGACGTGAAGAAGCGATGGAAGGCGCCGCAAAAGTGGCTGAAAGCAATAATCCCGATATTGTTGATATCAATTTTGGCTGTCCCGTTTATAAAATTGTGAAAAAGGGCGCGGGATCGGCCTGCTTGAAAGACCTCGATATGATGGAACGCATGGCGGGCATGGTGGTTGACGCGGTTGAAAATAAGCCGGTAACCGTAAAAACGCGGCTTGGCTGGGATGACCAAACCATCAAAATTCAGGAAGCGGCGCTGATGTTGCAATCCGTCGGGGTGAAGGCGCTGACGGTTCACGCCCGAACGCGCTGCCAAAAATACAAAGGCGATGCCCGCTGGGAATGGCTGAAAAAACTTAAAGATACTCCCGGACTCGAAATCCCCATTATCGGTAACGGCGATGTCACTTCACCCGAAGATGCCAAACGCATGTTTGATGAAACCGGCGTTGACGGAGTGATGATTGGCCGTGGCGCTATTGGCAATCCCTGGATTTTTGAACACTCCCGTCATTTTATCGAAACGGGTGAAATACCACCCGAACCTACGGTGGAAGACCGCATTGAACTTTGTAGCGAGCAGCTTCGACGTTCAGTTGAACATCACGGAGAGCGGTACGGTATCATCATCATGAAAAAACACTACGGACAATACCTGAAAGGCGTGCGCAACAGCCGCCAGCTGCGAGCGGAAATCATGAAAGAAAAAGAAATGCAACCGATCCTGGAATTGCTGCTCAATTTTAAAGAACAGGAAATGTTTGCAGTGGCTTCCTAAAATTCTAAATTCGAATGACCAAAATCCGAAATGGACAGGTTGTTTCGAATTTTGAACATTAGGATTTCGGATTTCCCATAACCTCCATCCCCATCAGCGGCTGCAAGATATCAGGGACAGCTATACTTCCATCTTCCTGCTGGTAGGTTTCCAAAATGGCCGCAACCACTCGGGGCAGTGCTAAACCTGAACCATTTAGGGTATGTAGTATTTCTGTATTCCCTTTTTCATTCCGAAATCTAAGCTGCATTCGTCGCGCCTGAAAACTGTCAAAGTTGGAACAGGAACTTACCTCAAGCCAGCGTTGCTGTCCCGGGCTCCAAACTTCAAGGTCGTATTTTTTGCTTTGGGTGAAGCCCATGTCCCCGGTACACATTAATAATGTGCGATAAGGAATATTTAGTTCTTCGAGCAGAGATTCGGCATACTTTCGCAGGCTTTCAAGCTCATCATAAGCGGTATCGGGATACACAATTTTCACCAGTTCTACTTTATCGAACTGGTGCAGGCGGTTCAGCCCGCGGACGTCTTTGCCGTAGGAGCCTGCCTCGCGCCGCCAACAGGGTGTATACGCCGCGTAATAAATCGGTAATTTTTCGGGATCAATAATTTCATCGCGATGAAAATTAGTTACCGGCACTTCGGCGGTGGGGATAGCAAAAAATTCATCCCGCGGGATCTCGTACATCATGTCTTCCTTATCGGGAATTTGTCCTGTACCGCGCGCAGAATCTTCATTCACAAAATAGGGAGCCTGTATTTCGGTAAACCCTGCTTCGGCCGCTTTATTCAGAAAATAGTTGATAAGCGCACGCTGGAGCCTGGCGATGGGGCCGAGATAAAACGGAAATCCCGCACCGGTAACTTTAGCCCCGCGCTCGAAATCAATCCACCCCTGCTTTTCGACCAGCTCCCAATGCGGTTTTCGCCATTCATCTTTGCTGGGCTCACCCCAGGTTTTAAAGACTTCGTTGTCGTCTTCCGAATACCCGACCGGAACGGTTTCATGCGGCACATTTGGGATGCGCAGAAGCAAATCATCGCGCTGGTCTTTCAGCTTTTTCAGTTCATCTTCACCCTCTTTGATTTCCTGCTTCAATTTTCCGGTGTGCTGAATGATTTCCTGGGCTTCCTCTTTTTTGCCCTCAGCCATCAATCCGCCGATTTTTTTAGCCTGGCTGTTGCTTTCGCTCCGTAACTCATCAACCTTTTGCACAAGCGAGCGCCACTGTTCATCCGCGTTTAAAAGCTGATCCACGGCCTCCACATTTTTTTCACCCTTGTTGCGCATTCCTTCTTTGACTTGCTCCGCGTGCTCGCGAATAAATGTGATGTCTAACATCGGCTATAGCTGTTTTTTACGGTTGATTTTGATGAGCATAAGATAAAAGAGTTTTGGCAAAGGTTTGAACCTTTATTAAAACTAAAGAGCAAAAGCACTAAGGGTGAACTTTTTCATCCGATTTTAACATTAATCACTTAAACTAAAAATCAAATTTTGTGAATATATTCCTTGATCTCCTAACTATTTAAAGTTATTTTATCAGAATCAAATAAAAATAAGGAAAAAAGAAGCTCATGGCACAAACTTTGGACGAAATTGATTTAAAAATTTTAAAACATTTGCAAAAAGACGGACGTTCGCAGCGCAATAAGCTGGCAGAGATTGTTCATCTTTCGGTTCCTTCGGTTTCTGAAAGAATGCGTAAGCTTGAAGAGAAAAACCTGATTCTTGAATACCGCGCTATTTTAGATTCAAAACAGTTTAATTTTGATATTACCGCTTTTGTGTTTGTTGAGGTGGACGGTTCGGACAATTATCCTAAATTCGTGGATCGCATTAACAACGAAAGTGAAGTGCTTGAATGCCATTCCATTACGGGAGACGGCTCTCACGTGCTCAAAATACGGACCGAAAATACCGAATCATTCGAAAAACTTTTGTCCCGCATTCAATCGTGGGATGGCGTGAGCAAAAGCCGCTCGAATGTGGTACTTAGCAGTTTTAAAGAAACGACCGAGCTGCCCATCGAAAAAACGGTTGAACTTAAATAGTTAGCCACAAACTTTGGTTAAGCTGCATCGCTTTTTATTTTTGACTGCATTTCTGCTTGCTGTCTCGCACATCCCTTTACAGGCACAGCATAGCTTTGGGGTGATTTGGGACATTCCCGAAAACCCCCAAACAGCCATTAATCAATTGCGACAATTTCAGAAAATGGGAATTACGGCGATTGAAGTTAAAGAATTGCCCCTACCCGTAGTTTGGGAGCAAATTAATCAATCGGGCCTGAAGGTATATGGTAATTTAAATATCCAATTTCCCCTGGCCCAAACTTTTGCCGAGCCGGACTCATTATTCATTCAAAAAATCGAAAGGCGTGCCTCGGCTTATTTATCGCAACCTTCCGTCCAGGCATTGGGCTTGTTTGAATTCGGGCCTGTCCCAAAAAGCGAATTTATCAATGCTGTTGAACCTTTTGTAAATCAGCTTAAGCAGCTGAGTGATGTAAAAATCTATTTCGTGAGCAGCAGAATTTCTTCGCAAGCAGATAACCTTACAGATTTTATCATTTATTTTGAGCACATCACCCCCAAAAATATTCATTCATTCTCTCTCCCTGCCAGTCCCGTGATAGCCGGTTATCAGTTTTCTGTTTCGGCTGATTTAACCGATTTTTTTGCCCCCTTTTATGCCTTTTTGAAAGCAACTCCAGCCGGACCTCAAAAAACTATTTTCATTGATTCGGATTGGCTGTTCTCCATTTTAGATAAATACCCTGATTTTGATCAAAAATTGCATGCTTTCGCCACTGAATCTGATGCTGTTTTCCCCATTCCTGATGAAACGCTCCCCCGGCAAAATGATACTTCAGTCCCCATTTTGGTTTTGCTGTCCGTTTGGGGAATGATGGCTCTGCTCTACAGCTCTGATCCCATCTATCGCAGGTCGCTATTTCGGTACTTTACAGGACACAAATTTTTTGTTAAAGACATTTTCGACCGGCACCTCCGCTCTCCGTGGCCGGCCATAATCATCACTCTGCAAAATGCTTTATTGCTTGCTGCCGGTACTTTTGCCACATTTGAGGCCCTTTTTTCACCTTTGGGTGAAGCCGCCTTCTATCATCATTTCCCCGCCTTGTCCATTTTGGGAGAAGGCCCTTTTTCGCTTTTCACCTGGGCCTTTTTTGCCGCGTTAGCACTTTCTTTTCTTGCTATAACCTGGCTTTCCGTTTTTCATAAAAATTTAAATTCTATCACCCAAACTGCCACTCTTTTTGCCTGGCCGCTTCAATTAAATATTATTCTAATCACCATTGCGTTGGTAATCTTTGCCGCGCAAGGAGGTGGTTTTTTAGTTTTTATTTTTAACCTTATGGCATTCCTGGTATTTCTGTTTGCTTTTATCCTTACATCCTTCGATGCCTCTCGTTTTTCAAAAAAACCAAAACTATACATCCTTGGAACAAGCGGATTGTACCTTATTTTATGGGGCGCTCTGATCACCTGGGCGTTAACTCAAAAAATATTTTGGGATGTCATCAGCCTTTCGCTGAGCCTTGGGTAGTAAGCCGCTTCAATTATCTTTTACCATCTCTTTCCGTCTCCTGAAAATTCCGCAGCAACCGGCCCAGAAATTTCTGCCCGTATATTTTATTGATGTGATCCATATCTGCCAAAATCACCAGGCGGTCCTTGCTTCGCGAGAAGGCAACGTTTAGCAGGCGCGGCACTGCAAGTCCGTTTTTCTCCTCATCAAAGGGACGAACGGAATAATGGCGCTTTCGTCCGTACTGTTCTTCGCCGCTCATCACGGTATCAAAAATAATCACTTCCTTTTCGCGACCTTGAAAAGTGTGAATCGTACCGACCTCAATCATTCCATAATTCTCGGCGTAAAGTTCAGCACGAATATCATAAACGGTACTCCGAAAGGGTACGATGATCCCAATTTCATCCACCGGCACATGATTCTTCAGCACAAGCCGTTTTATCATTTTGATGAGAATCACTTTATGCACCTCGTTGGATGGCGAAAAACCCTTTCCTTCACTCTTTTGGGTAAGTAGCGGTCCGTATTTTTGACTATCGATTACATTTACAGTCGACGCCTGTTTCTCACCCGGTTGAATTGATTCCTCGTCAGCCTTCGCGGTTTTTAAACGCCCGTCATAAAAAACAGAGCTCAGTACTTCAGCCAGGTCTTCATTTAACCGGTATTGGGTATCAAAAAAAGAAGTGAGCGATCGATTTTTATCATGCCATGCAAACAGGTCTTCGGTAGATTCTGCTTTTGAAACAAAGGTAAAAATGTCATCCTCCAGAAACTTTCTCGACTTAAAATCTTTCGTCAGTGCAATGGGCGGCAGTTGCATCGGGTCACCGACTACCACAATATGCGTTTTGGCTTTAGCCGCCAGCACCATCAAATAGGGCAGGTTTGCCATCGAAGCTTCATCAACCACGACCGCATCAAACTGCTGGCGATCGAACAAATCGGAGGTGCACACTTTAGCCAGCGTTGTGGCTACCAGTTTCATCCGCATCAGTTCCGCCCGTTCATTTACCGTAATGAGCCGCTCGATTTCCTCCTCCAGCGCGGCTTCGCCCCCAAATTCATCCAGCCGTTCGCCCAGCAGGTTGATGCGGTCGTCCAGTTCTTTGGGAACCGATTCCCCGTGCTCCATCAGATTGTCAATTTCTTGCTGCAGCTTCTGATATTCACCCAGCAGATTGGAAAGATTGCCCGCTTTTTCCTTTTGTTCCCGTTCCTTCTGTTCCACATGGCGCTCAAAAAGCACTTCTTCCAACCGTTCATTTTCAAGAGCAATCTCACCAAAACGCGTCACTTTTTCTTCAAGATGCTCTTTTTCAACCTCTGTCAATGCCGTTAATCCGCTCAGCAAACCCACATCAACGGCCCGGTTCGTATTCGCCGCAAAAAGCACCCGTTTCCCTTTGATGAGATAGTTCGCGATCATAAATCCCAGGGTTGATGTCTTGCCTGTCCCCGGCGGTCCCCAAACATAAAGCACGTCATTTTGGAGTGATTTCACCAATGCCTCATGCTGGGCCTTGTTGCGTTTGCTGTCATCCAGCACTCGAATTTCATCATCTTTGGTGTGATGCTTTTCTGAATCCGGATAAAAAAGCCTTCCCATTCGCTGCCGGGCTTCTTTTTCATCCGGATCGAGCAAATCCTTCAGCTCTTTCCTAAGTTTGCGGAGCACAAAATCGTTCTCCCATTCCAGGCTCACCTTCGGCAGGGAATTTCCCAAATTATGCGGAAAATGAAGCACCACTTTTTTATCATCCACTTCCACTGGATACAGCTCCAATTCTTCATCATAGCCTTCCATTTCGCCGCGAATCATCTCGGCAAAGCGTAATGATTTATTTTGTGATTTGAACTCATAATAGAACACATCTCCCGGATGATTTTCACGCAGTTTTCCGTCAAAAAGCACATCCTGGGCCGGCTTTTCACGTACCGCCTCAATCTCAGCTTCCACCGCCTTCAACGCGCGTTTGATAAGTTCTTTTAGTTTTTTGTCTGTCATTTTTGCCTTTTCACTTCTGCCTTTTCACTCTACTGATCCCACAACTCAGCCCGGATCATATCCGCACTTTGTCCCGAGATCTGATACTCCAGTTTAATGCGCTTTCGTTCAGGGATTTTCTTTTCAACCAATCTGGCACTTTGAGAAGTATATAAAATTAAATCCGCTTCCCGAACAAAAAGCGGCAGTGATTTCCCATAGCTTGCCCCCGCCACAAATGAACCCCCGAATTGAAGATTTACTTTCAGTTCATTAATGATTTTAGAAATCGTCTCATCTTCGGCGGTTACTAAGCCGATGGTTTCAATACCGGCACGATCTACAATAGAAAGCAGTGTATCGGGGTTGATGTTGTAAACAATCGGCAGTAAACGCCCCTTTTCGGCAAAACTGCGAAATTTATTAATCAGCTGGACGGGCACAAAAAGCGCATCATATTTTACCGTTTCATTATACTGGTTGGCATTTAGCACCCGGCTTCGCACGCCTACTTCCTTCCGAATCGCTTCCGAAATCATTTTGCCCAGTTCATCAGTCTCC
>DASSAY010000288.1:0-7636 GCA_035699185.1 Balneolaceae bacterium
TAATATTCATCCTTTGTCGTCATCTTTTGCCATCCATTTTTCGAAACCCACAGATTGGCATCAGGAAAGGTGAGTTCCCAAAAGCCGGATGAACGTCCCGCCAGGCCGCCAATATGATCGTAATGCAGATGGCTGGCAAAAATGTCGGTGATATCGTACTCACTCAAACCATGCTTGGCCAGATTTTCTTTGATGATATCAGTTGAAGTATCCTCCCCAAAATCGCCGATACCTACATCAAAAAGAATATTCTTGTCTCCCGATTGAATCAAAAAAGGGTTGATAGAAATTTTGAGGGCTCCTTTGGCGGGCGGATCATTACGGCCAATGCGATTAAATTTTTTATCGAGGCCTACGCTAAAAGTGCCTTCGTAGAGGGGATGAGCGGTGGTTTTGGTAGTGTTCATGTTAAATATTGTAGTAGTCAGAATTCAGGAGACAGAATTCAGAATGGCTTTGCTATAGGCATCTAATAATTTGCTCACTTCTTCAATTTGATTGTTCATCCCCGCGATGTTGCCATAAGATAAATCGTTTGCTAAAATAAGATAGTATCTGCATTCTTCTAAAGAACCGTGAGCTATATTGTAAAATCTTACTTTGTCTCGTTTTCCTTTCTTTTTAAATCCTTCAGCAATATTAGCGGCAATGGATACTGCTGCTCTTCTAAACTGTGAAGTCAAGCCATACATCTCAGATTTTGGAAACTTCGTTGTTAATTGATAAGTCGCTAAAACAAATTGATGAGCCTTTTGCCAAACAATCAAATCTTGAAATCTTTTTGCCGGTTTTTCCATGTTTACCTCTTTTTGGTTATGAATTGTGTCGAAGAATTCTGATTTCTGAGTCCTGTCTTCTGAATTCTTCTATAGTAAGACCCATAAAAAGGCAAATCCTTACAAATTATTTTGTTTCTCTTTGTTCTTTCGCCTCATGCCGGTCGTAAGCCTCGATAATTTGGCGTACCAACTTGTGCCGCACGACATCATTTTCATCAAGATAAACAAAAGAAATGCCTTCAATGCCTTTCAGAATGTTTTGTATGGAAATGAGTCCCGACTGCTGCTTTCTGGGCAGGTCGGTTTGAGTGATGTCTCCCGTAATAATGGCCCGGCTGTTAAAGCCGATGCGGGTGAGGAACATCTTCATCTGCTTATTCGTGGCGTTTTGGGCTTCATCCAGAATCACAAAAGCGTTGTTGAGCGTGCGTCCACGCATGTAGGCGAGCGGGGCAATTTCGATGATATTCTTTGCCAAGTTAAGCTCCAGCCGGTCATATTCAACCATATCTTCAAGCGCATCGTAAAGGGGACGCAAATAGGGATCAATCTTTTCACGCAAATCGCCCGGCAGAAAGCCAAGTGTTTCCCCGGCTTCTACGGCAGGACGAGCGAGGATAATTTTCTTCACTTTCCGCTCTTTCAGCGCCTTCACCGCCAGCGCCACGGAAGTATAGGTTTTTCCGGTCCCGGCGGGACCGATGGTAAAGACGATATCATTTTCAGCCGAAGCCTTTATAATTTCCTTTTGTCCCGGTGTTTTCGCGGTGACGGCTTCGCCCGTATGGGTATTCAGGATGAAATCACCCGAGATATTAACATCGCGAAGCGGATTTGGCTTCTCAAGATTGTTTTCACTCTGGTTGATGGCGAGCACGGTATCAACATCGCTTTCGGTCAAATCGCCGTTGCGACGTGCCATCTTTTCAAGCTCGCGAAAGATTTCAAAAAGCTCTTTACGGTCTTTATCCGGGCCGGAAATCTTGATTTTACTGCCGCGTGCGGTGAGCTTGCTATCGGGATAAGCTTCGTCAATTCTTGTAAGATGTTCATCATGGAACCCTAAAATCAAAACCGGTTCTACATCTTGAATCTGGTAGGTTTGGCTGTCAGCTGTTGTTTGATCTGCGATAAAGGAGCCTCTTTTTTACTTTTCTAAGTCCATGAAAAATAAGGAAATTGTATGAAAATTTGGTAAAGGAAATCAATTCTCAAACCATCGTTCCCTTACCCACCCGCGCTCTGTCCAAAAGATTTTCAATGCGTTTTGCGATATTTTTTGCTTTAAATACGGCGCTTCCGGCTACCAGAACATCTGCTCCTGAACGCGCTACTTTTTCAATATTTTCGAGATTCACTCCGCCATCCACTTCAATCAAGAAGTTCGTTCCTGTTTCCTGGCGCATCCTTCGTAGCTCTTGTAGCTTTTTATGGGATGATTCAATAAATGATTGTCCGCCAAATCCGGGATTCACGCTCATAACAAGAACGAGATCCACATCATTTAAAATGGGTTCAATAGTATGCAAGGAAGTGGCGGGATTGATAGACACTCCTGCGGTAATTCCATGTTGATGAATATTTTGAATCGTGCGATGGAGGTGGATGCAGGCTTCCTGGTGAACGGTGATGTGATCGGCCCCCGCATCAACAAAAGCTTCGATATAATCATCGGGATTTTCAATCATCAGGTGGACGTCAAGAAAAGCATCAGAACTTCTGTCCGCTGCTTCAACGATCGCCGGCCCATAACTGATGTTCGGCACAAAATGGCCGTCCATGATATCGCAGTGGATCCATTGAATACCGGCATCCGAACAGGCGGCGATTTCTTCACCCAGACGGCTAAAATCGGCCGCTAAGATGGATGGGGCTAAAACCGGGAGTTCAAAATTCATAGTCTATTGGTTGAAATTTGAATCAGGTGCGGCAACATTGGTCGTATCGAGCATAAATCCAGGTTCAATTACCTCCTTAACCTCAAACCGTTCCGAAACGATAAGTTTTAGGGTTTTACCGATAATCACCTGCTCTTTTTTCGGTTCGAAATCCAAAATAACATTGGGAGGAACGCCTTTAGTGGGCTGAAAGCGGATTTCACCTACCCGCAGACCCGCCTGGTAAAGTTTAAGCTGTGCTTCCGATAGTTTCAGGCCAATAATATTAGGCACATCCACCATTTTTTCGCCCAGCCCGTCGCTCACGGCTAAATCAACAACGGTACCTTTTGGAACCACTTTATCAGCCGGGACAGACTGACGAAGTACGCTGTTTTTAAATCGGGATGATTCATAGCTGATGGTACCAACCTTCAGCCCCAGGGTTTGAAGCTGAATCCGTGCATTTCGGAGTGAGAGGTTCACCACTTTTGGAACCATAACCGTGGGATTTGATTCCATATTCACGGTCAAATACACTTTCCGGTGCGGCTTTACAATTTCCGCTGGTGATGGCGACTGATCCAGTACATAATTCTCGGGATAAGCAGCATTTGACCGCCGGTCAGCCACTTCAAAACGCAACCCGTAGGATGTTAACCGTTCCTTGGCCGTTTTAAGCGAAACCTGGGTGATGTCCGGCACCGTTACGCCTTCTTTATAGTTGGTGTAGGCCGGCATAATCAACGTATCAAGCAGCAACAGGAATAAAGCACCTGCCACAATGAGCGAAGCTGCTCCGATATAAAATTTCTTATTAGTTAGCACAAATTTGATAAATGAAAACATACCTTAAAATACGGTACTTTATTGATTTCTTAAAAATGATTTATGAAGAGGCAAGTTGCTGTTAGGAATGATCAAAACGCCTGCTTAGTAGCGTTTAGTATGATAAGAAGGGCTTTGTTCCCTTAGTAAGGCAAGATATGCCAGGTTTTTAGCAAACTCAACCCCTTGCACCGGCCTTAGAAAAGAACGGCTTGCGCTTAGGTTGAAAGGATGCGTGAGGTCGGTTAAAAGAAAAATCTGTTTGAAATTCGCGTTTTTTGCGAATTGAGTTTTTTTCTTTTACCGAGCGCATCCTTGAGACCTGAAGACGTTATTTTCGTCAGCCGCGACTTTTTTGATTACTTTTTTGGTCGCTCAAAAAAGTAATAAGAAATGAAATTGTCCTTTTTAATTTATAATGAATTGGTTCTTGAGAAGTGCCTTGTGGCGCAACCCGCTCTAATTAATTAAAAGGTTCAGGCGTTACTTTTATCAGAAATTTACGAGCAATCCAAATCGGGTGGTGTTGGCTAAGGGATGAGTTTCATCACCCAAAGTATAGATGTAACTAAAATCTATACCGAAATTTTTATAGCGCAAGCCCGCCCCAAAGGTCATATACTGGCGGTCTCCGTTATAAGGATCTTCGTAATAATAGCCGGCCCGCAAGGCAAAAAGATTGTTGTACCAGTATTCCAGTCCGGTTGCGATCATCAGTTGTTCAGCCAAAGAAAGAGTGACAGTTTGAGCGGCTGTATTTCGTTGAAAACTGCCCCAGCTTGAAAATAAGGCATCAAAAGCGCCCATCGGATCTCCATTTGAATCAACCCGCGCCATTATTTTCGAAATGTCATTGGCAATGGTGATGGTATTGATTCCCTGTTCATCAAGTTCGGTCGTAAAAGCCCAACCAACGCGAAACACAGTGGGTAAAGGGTCTTTTTGAGCATTACTCGTATAATGTACGCCGGGACCGATATTAGAAATATTGAGGCCGAGGTTTATGTGCGCATCACGCTGAAAGAAGCCAAAAGTATCTGATTTAAATAAGGTGGCAACATCAACCCCAAAGCTCGAACCGGGATTAACAACCTCTTCACCGAGTTCTCCCTCAAACAAACTGCTATAAATGTACCTGATACCCGTGCCGATCGCCCAATTTTCATTTATTTGATGGCCAAAAGAAAGGCCAACGGCAAATTCATAACTGTTGAAACGGCCCAGTCCCTCGCCGGTTGGATTGCTAATTGTTGTTCGTTGCTGTTCACCAAGATTAAGATAAGTGATGTGAGCCCCGAAAGTACCTACGTCTTCCACGTAATGTTTGCCCACCAAATAATCGTAAAAAAGATCGGCGTTAAAAGCGGGCAACCATTCACTGTGGGTGATGCTGATCTGGCTTCCGCGCTGAAAGCCCAAACCCGCGGGATTCCAAAAGACGGCAGAAGCATTATCTGCGATGGCAACACCCGTATTACCCATTCCCGCCGCTCGTGAATCCGGCTCGATTTGTAAAAAAGGAACGGAAGTGATCCCCACCTGGGCCTGCACCAGGCTTGCCGTGAGAAAAAGGAGCACAAAAGTGGATATGACTTTTTTCATAGCAACTAAGTTAATAAAAGCTTTCAGGATATTACAATGTAAAATTTTGATAGATAGATTCCTAAATTCTCCTTGTTTGGGGTAAGAGAATAATAATAAAAAACAAAAGCATCTTAAACGCTGAAAAAGCAGTATCTGCAGCCAAGTGAGAATCACTAATTTTAAGAGATGTTTTTCTATCTTTTTCGTCCGTGTAGTCCCGAAAAAACAAATAAAAGGAGGTTTTTGGGGAATTGTGATTTTTTCGGGACGATTTTTGGAGATTTTGGTAAAAATCTTCAAAAAACACCTTAGAAAAAGTGCCTTTTCTTTTGGTTCGTTTTCTTTGGGCAAACAAAGAAAATGAACAAGACCATTTTCTTAAAAGCAAGGGGCCTGAAATAGGTCATTTGCGGAAACATCTTTAAAGCATCTAAAAACGATTAGGATTCTCTGCTCAGAAATAAATATTTACTTCACCATCTCAACCACCATCGCCGAAGCGCCACCGCCGCCGTTACAAATGCCCGCGCAGCCGGTAGTGCCGCCGGTGCGTTTTAAAGCATGAAGCAAGGTGACGATAATTCGAGCTCCTGAACAGCCCAACGGATGGCCAATACTCACCGCTCCGCCATGAATATTCACCTTGTCGGGATCCAGTTCCAGAATTTGGTTGTTAGCCAGGGCAACCACCGAAAAAGCTTCGTTAATCTCAAAAAGGTCAACATCCTTTTTATCCACGCCGGCGCGTTTTAGTGCTTTTGGGATAGCATCGGCGGGCGCAGTAGTGAACCATTCGGGCTGCTTGGCCGCGCTTGCATGGCTCACAATTCTTGCCAGCGGTTTTAGGCCAAGTTCGTTGGCTTTTTCTTCACTCATCAGCAAAACAGCAGCTGCCCCGTCGTTGATGCTGCTGGCGTTAGCCGCGGTTACGGTGCCTTCTTTGTCAAAAACGGGACGAAGGCCGGGAATTTTATCAAACTTAACCCGTTCCAGCTCTTCATCCATCGTTACCTTGGTAACTTTGCCTTTACGGCCTTTCACTTTCATTTCAATGATTTCATCGTCAAAATAACCTTCTTCGTGTGCTTTAATGGCTCGTTTGTAAGAAGTAGTGGCAAATTCATCCTGTTGCTCCCGGCTTATGCCACACTCTTTAGCACAAATTTCGGCCGCATTGCCCATATGGAAATCGTTATAGACATCCCATAAACCATCTTTGATGATGCCGTCTAAAGCTTTGGAATGGCCAAGTTTCGATCCAAACCGTTCCTTGGGCAAGTAGTATGGCACGTTGCTCATGCTTTCCATTCCGCCGGCAACAATGATATCGACTTCATCAAGTTGAATTTGGTTAGCCGCAATCATAATCGCTTTCATCCCCGATGCACAAACTTTGTTCACGGTTGTGGCGGGATTCAGTTCAGAAAGTCCCGCTTTAAGCGCGGCCTGACGAGCGGGAGCCTGACCGATACCGGCTGAAAGTACATTCCCGAAAACAACTTCCTGTACATCATCCGGTTTAATTCCGGACTCTTTGATAACTTCTCTAATGGCCGCGGCCCCAAGCTCGGGTGCGGTGAAAGATGATAAACTGCCGCCAAATGCACCGATGGGAGTTCGTTTGGCTTCTACAATAACTACGTTTTTCATAAAAATTGATTAATTAAATGGGTTAAAAAATTTTTCATTCATCATGGAAGTTCTTCTGCCTTCTGCCTTCTGCCTTCTGCCTTTTCACTTTTCACTTTTTACTTCTCACTTAACCCAGCGCCTGATCTAAATCATTAACCAGATCATCGGCATCTTCAATTCCTACCGAAAGGCGGATGAGAGAGTCTTTGAGTCCTGCTTTTTCGCGGACTTTCTTGGGAATGGAGCCGTGGGTCATTGATGCGGGGTGGCTTACCAGCGATTCAACCCCGCCGAGGCTTTCGGCAAGGGTAAAAATACAAGTTTTACTCATAAAGTCGATGGCTGCCTGCTGGGAATCATCTTTCAGAGAAAAGGAAATCATAGCGCCAAAATCGTTCATCTGTTTTTTGGCGATTTCGTGTTGCTTGTGAGATTCAAGCCCGGGATAGTTCACTTGATCAATCCGTTCATCATCATTCAAAAATGCCACAACTTTTTTGGCATTATCAACCGAACGCTGTACCCGTACGGAAAGCGTTTTGATGCCGCGAAGGGTTAAGAAACTGTCCATAGGGCCGGGAATCGCGCCGGTGGTTTTCACCTGAAACCGCAGTTTTTCCATAACTTCAGCGTTTGAAGTGGCAACGGCTCCGCCAATTACATCCGAATGTCCGCCTAAATATTTTGTGGTTGAATGAAGCACCATGTCGGCGCCTAATTCGAGCGGCTGCTGCAGGTAGGGTGAAGCAAAAGTGTTATCAACAATGGAAAGGATGTTGTGTTCACGCGCAAAATTTGCCAGCGCTTCTATATCAACCACCCGGAGCAGGGGATTGGTGGGAGTTTCGATCCAGATCAGTTTCGTTTGATCGGTTTGGGCCGCTTTCACTTCGTCAATATCGGTCATGTTCACAAAAGCAAAATCGATGCCAAAAG
>DASSAY010000289.1:0-4806 GCA_035699185.1 Balneolaceae bacterium
AAAATGAGGGGATTTTTATCATACACCAGCACGATGCCCTGCCGGCGATCATTCATGAGCAATGGAATGGCCATGCTGGCACCTTCCGAATGCAACTCTCGCGGCGATAACCGCTTGGGGTTTTGATTAAAATGAATGGCAAATTCAGCTTCTCCTTTTTCAGCGGCTTCATGGGCCAGCGATCGTTCCGTCATGCTTAGGCCAATAGCCGGAGCATGTTGAGCTTTTTCGGAATTCATCACATTACACCAGCTATTCGGACCTTGAGCAATGAACGAAACGCCCCCTTCATGCAAAAATTCCTGTATCGTATTGAGCAGAATTTTAATCATTTTTGCACGATGACAACGCACATCAAGCCGGGAAAGGCAGGTTTCATAATCGGTCCATTCGTTTTGCTGCCCATATAAATCGCTGATTTCAAGATAAGTGTTCAATACATTGCGCAGGGCGTTGATGTATGAATAAATAACATCACTTTTATCCTCGGTAAAAATGTGATTATCCGATTCCAGCACCGTGATGGCCACCGTTTCGCCGTTATTTACAAACGGAAGCAAGGTTACGTAGCGGACAGGAGTTTCGTTGTAATAGTGATTGAGGGAAGAAGCGGAAATATCCTTCCCGACCTCCACCGCTACGGGCTGGGTGATATCCTTAAAGTCCTTTAAAAAATGGTTCTCAAAACCGATGCGGTCTTTAAACATCACATTATCAAAGACCGTCGATTTGGTTTCCATCACAAATTGCTGCCGGGAACGGTTCACCCAGTACATATAAACCGTTTCCATTTCAGAGGCACTTTGCAGCAGAAAAATCAAATCTTCGAGCACTTCCTTAAATTCCCTCAGCGCTTTTTCCTGACGCTTCCTCCCCATAATCTCATTTGATTTGTGTTTTGCCCCAGCCGTTTTATAGCTTTGCATATCTTTATTTTAGCTGTTTTGCCAGTTTTTCCGCCTGTTCAACCATGTTTTCTATGGCTGTCAATCCCTGATTCCAAAAGTCAGGCCGGGTGATGTCCAGCCCCAGTTTGCCTACAATATTTTCCGGACGGTCCGAGCCGCCCGCGCGCAGCATTTCAAGATACTTTTCTGAAAAGCCGTTTTGTGAGCGCGTGTATTCTTCATAAAGTGCCAGTACCAGTAACTCGCCAAAAGCGTAAGCATAAACGTAGCCCGGAGTATGCAAGAAGTGCGGAATATAGCTCCACCAAAGATCATAATTTTCGGTTAGCGTTACCGAATTTCCGTACATCGGCTCCTGTGTTTGCCGCCATAAGTTGGAGAAATCTTCGGTTGTCAGCTCACCTTCCTCGCGGCGATGAGTATGCATGGCATTTTCAAAACGGTTCATCGAAATTTGGCGAAAAACGGTTGCTATGGTATCGTCAATTTTGCCGATTAGCAAGGCAAGTTTTTCTTTGGGATCGTCGAGCTTTCGCATCAACGCCTGAAAGACGAGCATTTCACCAAATACGGAAGCCGTTTCGGCGGTGGTAAGCGGTGTGCTGGCCTGCAAAGCTCCCTGCTCGCGCGATAGATACTGGTGTACGCCGTGTCCCAACTCGTGAGCCAGCGTCTGCACATCCCTGATTTTTCCGTCGAAATTCATAAAAACATAAGGGTGAACTGAGGGAACCGTGCCGGCGGAATAAGCCCCTCCCCGTTTTCCCGGTTTGATGGCCGCGTCAATCCAGTTTTTATCAAAAAACTGGGCGGCAATGGCTCCCATCTCAGGATGAAAACCGGAATAGGAATCGAGCACTATATCCTGCGCTTCACTCCACTGGATTTCCTTTTCGTTCTTCAGAAGCGGCGCATATCGGTCGTAATCGAACATTTCATCATAGCCGAGCAGCCTGCGTTTCAACTCATAGAATCGCTGTACCAGGCTATATTTTTCTGTCACGGAGTTGATCAGCACTTCAACCGTTTCGTCGTTAATTTCATTGGCAAGATTGCGCGATGAAACCCAGCTCGGGTACTTCCGCAGCCTGTCACTGATCTGTTTGTCAGCCAGCAGCGTGTTAAAAATAAAAGTCAAGGCACGGCTTTTTTCACGAAAGGTTTCGGTCAGTGATTCCTGCGCCTTCCGGCGAAGCTCACGATCCGATTCGTGCAGCTTGCTCAAGGCCTCCTGCTCGGTAAGTTCTTCCCCGTTTAGATTGAACCGGGCTGCGCCCATGGTTTCATCGAAAAAACGATTCCAGGCGCTGCTTCCCGTTACCTGCTTGGCGGAAAGGATCTGCTCTTCTTTTTCACTGAGAATATGCTTTTTGTAGCGGCGTGATGTCTCCAGGTAATGACTGTAATGAGCCAGTTCATCGGCTTCAATCAGTTTTTGAGCCTTTCCATCATCAACACTCAACCATTCCACATCGAAAAACACCAGCTTCTGATGGATTTCTGAACTGAGCTCATTGGCCTCCTGCATCAGCTTTCCGTACTCGGCATTAGAAGTATCGGTGGACCAGATCAAATGAGCAAAAGCGCCAATTTTGCCAATCATTTCAAGCAGCTCTTCGTACTCCTGAAGCGCTTTTTTCAATCCCGCCGCATCAAGACTTGCAACCTTTCCCTTATAACTTTCTGCAAAATTATCGGCAAGTTTTCTCAGTTGTTCTTTATCATTTTTCAGTGCGGGGTCATCAACAGAACGGTAAAGATCAGAGAGATCCCATTGTACTTTTTCGGCTCCGGTTTTCTTCTTATCAGCTTCACTCATAAACACTCTTTAAACCTTTTATAAATATCTTCAATTCAGTTGGAAATCAACGAAGTATAACAAAAAATTATCTACTCTGAAGAATCGTATTTTAACTTAACAATGGTTAAGTTTAGACTTCTTGTTGATGGTTTAAATAAACCAAAAAAAACAGTAAATATTAACTTTTCGCCACATTTTTGGCTAAAAATTTAACCCAATATTTAAAGGCTCATTTTGAAATCGCTCGAATCTGTTTTCGGACCAAATTCTGCACTTGTTGAAGACCTTTTCAATCAATATCAGGAAGATCCTTCGTCGGTACCTGACCATTGGAAAAATTATTTTCAGGGTATCGAGGATATAGATAATGCTGAGGAATGGAAAGCTGATGCGCATAAAGCGGGTAATGGCACTCATCCTTCATCGGTCTCTGCTGCTCCTTCTCCGGAGCCAAAACCCAAACAGCCGGCACAAAAAGAAGAACCTCCTCAGAAAAAAGAAAGCAAAACCGCTATCCCGGCGGGTGCAAAACTCGAAAAAATTAAAGGGGTTTCGAGCACGATTGTTAAAAATATGGATGAAAGCCTGAGTGTGCCCACGGCAACTTCGGTTCGGGTGATGCCCACAAGAATGCTGATTGAAGACCGGGCGGTTATCAATCATCACCTTCAGCAGCGGGGTGAACCGAAATCTTCTTTCACCCATTATATCGCCTGGGCCATCATTCAGGCCTTGAAGGAGTTTCCAAATATGAATAACTCCTTCGCCTATCAGAATAACGACCCTTTTAAAGTAATTCCCAAGCAGGTTAACCTGGGGCTGGCGGTTGATGTACAGAATAAAGATGGCTCGCGCAATCTGCTGGTGCCGAACATCAAAGGCGTGGACAAAATGAACTTCCGGGAGTTTCTCTATGCTTATACAAAGCTTATTGAAAAAGCGCGGACCGGAAAGCTTGAAATTTCTGATTTCCAGAGTACTACCATCACGCTTACCAATCCAGGCATGATCGGTACGGTTCAATCTGTGCCCCGCCTGATGAACGCGCAGGGAACCATCATCGCTACCGGAGCCATTGATTATCCCGCCGAGTACCAATCTATGTCGCAGGAAGTACTCAACAAGCTGGGTATCAGCAAAGTGATGACAATGACTTCAACCTACGATCACCGGGTGATTCAAGGGGCTGAATCGGGCTCTTTCCTCAAATTAGTTCATGAATTGCTCAACGGTGAGAAAGGGTTCTACGACCAAATATTTGAAGACCTGGAACTTCCGTACGATCCTCTTCCCTTCGGTGAAGACAAATATGCAGGCCAATTTGACGGGCAAGGAGCAACGCTTGAACAAAACAAGCGAGCTATTGCGGTAATGCGCCTTATCAATATGTACCGCAATCGCGGCCATGTTTTGGCAGATCTCGACCCTTTGTCGGACGAGCCCGGCCACAGCCCTGAGCTGGATTTTGAATATTACGGCCTTTCTCTTTGGGATCTCGACCGTGAATTTTACAGCGGCGGCCTTGGCGGAAAGGAGAAAGCCACCCTTCGTGAAATTGTGAATTTGCTGCGCGATACTTACTGCGGTAAAATGGGCGCAGAATTCATGCACCTGCTCGATCTTGATGAGCGAAAATGGCTGCGCGAGCGGATGGAATCAACTACGAATACGCCGGAGCTGACCAAAGATCAGAAAAAGGAGATTCTGCATAATCTAAACCGGGCAATGGCTTTTGAACAGTTTTTGCATAAAAAATACATCGGTCACAAGCGTTTTTCGCTCGAAGGGGCTGATACGCTCATCCCGATGATGCATCATATGCTCGAACAAGCCAGCGAGGACGATGTTGAGAAAATTTTTATGGGCATGGCTCACCGCGGGCGCTTGAACATTCTCGTAAATATTATGAATAAGCCCTATCGAAAAATGTTTGCTGATTTTGAGGGCAATGTGGATCCTGACAGTATTCAAGGTTCGGGAGATGTAAAATATCACCTGGGCTCGAAGGGTGAATTTACCGCGGAATCGGGTAAAAAGATTAAGCTTGAATTAATGCCAAATCCCAGTCATCTCGAGGCGGTCAATCCGGTAGTTGAA
>DASSAY010000290.1:0-4782 GCA_035699185.1 Balneolaceae bacterium
AGGCACGCGCTAATCTGTTATTGGCGGAATCAGAATTCAATCAAAAGAAAAAGCTGTATGAAACCGGTGCCATTTCTGAGGCTGAATTTGTACAGGCTAAAACAAATTACGAGGCGCAAAAAGCCAATTTACTGGCCGCGAAATACCAGGTTGAAAGTGTTCAGGCACAGCTTCAACAGGCGCAGGAAGAATTACAGAAAACGATTATTCGCGCTCCACGGGCAGGAACCATCAGTGCGCTTGCGGTTGAAGAAGGAGAGCGTGTACTCGGCACGGTTCGTTCAATCGGTACCGAATTAATGCGTATTGCCAAAATGAATCACCTGGAAGTACTGGTTGATGTCAACGAGAACGACATCGTAAACGTAACGGCAGGTGATACGGCGAAAATTGAAGTAGATGCTTATCCCGAGCGTTCTTTTAAAGGCATTGTTACGGAAATTGCCAATTCGGCTACGGTAACGAATGCGGGAACGAACGAACAAGTTACCAATTATGAAGTTAAAATTCGCATTACCACTCCGCATAACTTGGAGATGGCCGGAAATAAACAGATTGTACAAAAGGTGAAGCGCGAGAATCCGGAGGTAAATTTCACCCCGTCTTTTAAACCAGGCATGTCTGCCACGGTAGATATTCAAACGGAGACTGCCTTCAACGTAGTTTCGGTACCCATCCAGGCGGTTACGGTTCGCGATTTTGCTGAGGTAGAAACAGATTCCACGGCTTCAGATTCTGCTACTGTTGATTCTGATTTGATCATCCCCGAAGAAGATTTACGAACGGTAGTTTTTCTTGTAGAGGATGGAAAAGCTGTTCGTACAGAGGTTGAAACGGGCATTAGCGATAATATGCATATTCAAATCTTATCCGGCGTAAGCGCGGGTGATGAAGTTGTAATCGGAAGTTACCGGGTTTTATCACAGGAGCTTGAAGACGGCGACAAGGTGAAAGTCAATAACAAGAAATTTAACAGTTTCGCAGCAAGCAATTAAGGTGAAGTCTATGTCAAAACCTATTATTCAAATTCAGGATCTGACAAAAATTTATCAGATGGGTACTCAGGAAGTCCGGGCGTTGAACGGCGTTTCTTTTGATGTCCAGAAGAATGAGTATATCGCAATTATGGGCCCCTCAGGCTCGGGAAAATCAACGATGATGAACCTGATCGGCTGCCTGGATACACCCACATCGGGCACCTATATTTTAAATAATCAAGATGTGAGTGAACTGGAAGACTCGGAACTGGCCGAAGTTCGAAACCGCGAAATCGGCTTTGTTTTTCAGACGTTCAACCTGCTTCCCCGAACCGATTGTCTGTCGAATGTGGAGCTACCGCTGATTTACTCCGGAATGAAAACGGCCGAGCGTCATGAGCGTGCTTCCGATACCTTGAGAAAGGTTGGCCTGGGTGATCGGATTGACCACAAACCCAACGAGCTTTCCGGGGGACAACGCCAGCGGGTAGCCATTGCCAGGGCTTTAGTGAACAATCCTTCGATTGTGTTAGCTGATGAACCTACCGGTAACCTCGATTCTAAGACGGGTGAAGAAATTATGATGCTCTTCGAGGAACTTTACCGCCAGGGAAATACCATTTTACTGGTTACCCACGAAGACGAAATTGCCGCACATGCTCGTCGCGTCATCCGTCTGCGTGATGGCGTTATTGAAAGCGACCAGCCGGTGGAAAGTCCGGTACTCGAAAGTGCCGAAGGAGCACTTCCCGCGGAGTAGCCTATGATGGAAAAGCTGTCATTCACAGTACTTCGCTCAGGATGACAGTCTTGTGTTAAATGTTTTTCCACTTTCATTTGTTAGGGTGATGAAAAAATTACTTATTTAAAAATGAATCGCCCTATGAAAATTCTTTACGTTTTTCCTCACCCCGATGATGAATCTTTTGGGCCCGCACCCGCTATAGCCGCGCAGCGCCGGCAAGGAGATGAAGTTTATTTGTTAACGCTGACAAAAGGAGAGGCTACCAAACAACGGTTCCGGCTGGGCGTGGGAAAAAAGGAGATGGGAGCCATCCGGTTTAAAGAGATGGAGTGTGTAGAAAAAGTACTCGATCTAAGCGGAATGAAGGTTCTCGATTTGCCGGATAGCGGCCTCAAGGAACTGGACCCCAAAGAGATTGAAGACGTCATTAAAACTCATATTGATAAAGTTCAACCCGACGTGTTGGTGACTTACGCCGTTCATGGCATCAGTGGATTTGAAGATCACCTGGTAGCTCATGCCGTTGTAAAAAGTGCTTATTGCGATTTAAAAAGGGAAGGCAGTAAGTACCCGAAGCGTTTGGCTTTTTTCACTCATTATAGTGAGAATGAAGGCAATGGAAAGTTCAATCTTAAATCATCAAAGCAAGGAGAGATTGATTGCTGGGTAGAGGCTTCGGATGAAGATTATCAAAAATTTAAAGATGCGTTGGATTGTTACCAAACCTACCAGCAGGTTATTGAAGACAGCAAAGTAAAAGAGGAGGTCGGGCAAAAGGTACCTTTCGAAGTTTTCCAGGAAAATTTTGATCCCCCGCTTAAACACCTTACCGAAAAACTCGATTAATTTTAACCCTTCCACAACAAATGAGCAAACAATATCCCTTATGGTTAAAAGCAACGACTATCCTGCTTGGGATAAGCCTCCTATTTTTTATCCTGTCAGTAGGCCAATTTATCTTGATGCCGCTGGCGTTTTCGGCCCTCATCGCAATGCTCCTGGAGCCGGTAAGCAAATGGTTTGAAAACTGGAAGTTGAATCGCGCGTTGTCCATCGTATTAAGCCTGACGCTTTTACTTATTGTAATGGCAGGAGTAATATCGCTGCTATCTATCCAGTTGGTAGGCTTTGTGGACCAGCTGCCCGAGGCAAATGGAAGGATTCAGGCCGTGAGTAGTGAATGGCTGCAATTTTTTCAAACCCACTTTGGCATCGCCCCCGAACAACAGATACAGTATTTGCAGCAGGCACTTCAAACCTTGATTAACAAAAGCGGAAAATATGCGAGTACCGCTTTAGGAGCCACTACAAGCGCTTTTACCACTTTGATGTTGCTGCCGCTGTTCGTCTTTTTTATGATGTATTACAAAAATATGTATCGCCGCTTTTTGCACTGGATTGCCAGAAAGGACAACAATAAAGCCATCGATTCCGTAGTAGATGATATCCAAAAAGTGACCCAAAATTACATTATCGGGATGATGACGGTCATCACCATTCTGGCCATTTTGAATGGCATCGGCTTATGGATAGTGGGAATAGAACACGCTTTATTTTTTGCCATATTTGCGGCGGTACTCGCGGTTATCCCGTATATCGGCATTATTATCGGTAGTTTGCCGGCGGTGATTTATGCCTTCTTATTTTCTCAATCGTTGGTACAGCCGCTGGGCGTGATCGGCGTTTTCGCGATTGTACAATTTTTGGAGGGAAATTTTATAACCCCAAATATTGTGGGTTCAAGGGTAAGTATCAATCCCTTTATGGCACTTCTGGCATTGCTCATCGGGGGAGAACTTTGGGGCATCACAGGAATGATTCTCTCCGTGCCCTTTATAGGAATTTTAAAATGTATATTCGATCAGGTTGAAGCACTCAAACCCTATGGCTATCTTTTTGGAAATTCACCCGATGAATATCAACCAGCCCGTCCCGAACCGGCAGCATCGGAGGTAAAAGAGTAAGTAATTTTTTGTTTTTTTATCTCGTGCCATCGCACGTATTTTGAAATCAGCATATGAGCGATGGAATAAGATGGACTTATCAATCCCCCTGACCCCCTTCGCTAAGGGGGAAATTAAACCTAAACTGCAATTAAAGTGAGTACAATATTCAAAAAGTGAAAAAAACGCTTTTCAGGTCATAAATTTTTAATCTGGCAAAAAAGTCCCCCTTGGCGAAGGGGGATTTAGGGGGATTGGAAAGGCAATTCTCTTTTTCCATTCGATGTACAGGTGTTCTGAGATCAAATCACTGCCGTCATCAGCAGAATAATCCCGACTAAAACAAGGGCCACATGGACGTAAATAAGAAATCTTCCTCCATTCATTCGTCGATTGATTAATCGTCCCGCAAAAATGGCGAGAATCACCCCGGGAAGTGCCAGAAGATAATAATGGGTTACAACAGGAGTCCACAGACCGGTGAACCAGTAACCGGCCATCACCAGCATACTGGCAGGCAGGAAGTACCCTTGCAATGTAGCTCGAAAATGCTGGGGACTCCACCTGCGGAGGGCACCGTAAACTACCAGCGGCGGGCCGTTCATTCCGTAAGCGCCACCCAGGATTCCCGAACCGAATCCGAACAGCCATGCCCGGCTGTCATCTTTTAGTTGGTACTGATTTTCATTTAACAGTGAATGTACCGAAAAGATAATAATGACTACCGCGAGTAGTGCTTTGACAACCGGCTCGGCAATCATCGTTAAAAGCAACAAACCAAACGGAATACCTGCCAGGCTTGAAAGCACCAGCCGCCATGCACTGCCAAAATGGACCTCTTGCCAGTCTTGTATCAACACAACCGCCGCTACCGTAATCGAAACCAGCACAGCAACCGGCGCGGCAACTTCAATGGGGATGATGAGGGCGAGCAGAGGGACAGAAATTAAAGCTTCACCAAAACCAAAGGCCGAACGAATGAGTGTGGCAATGAAAAGTATGGCCAGTACGGGAAGTATAATCAAGTCAATAGCCATTTACGTCAAATGTAGTTTTCATATAATAATAACGCGTTGTGCGGTTAAACTTAAAAACAACCTGTAAGCGTCCGAAGGAC
>DASSAY010000291.1:0-3371 GCA_035699185.1 Balneolaceae bacterium
GCCGCTTAGATAGACAGCTCGCTTTCGCCAGCCGTGATGCACTCCAAATGAGAGGATGGAATTCACCCGGTCATAATCATCTGCAATATCAGCAAACATGCTGCGTATTTTTTCACTCATAACAATTTTTATATAGTTGAAAACATGGATGAACTATTTTTTGCCACCTTTTCTGCTGGTTGCCAGATCAACAAAAGCATCTTCCATTCGTTTCACCTCAGCCGGTTCGGCATTATAATGCATTCCATATTTAATTAAAATCATTTTGAATACGCGATCGTTGAGCGAAAGTTTATTGCTTTTGCTCGCATCCATTTTATCCCAAAGCCGCTTTAACAGGCCGAGTTTTAGAAGAAAGAAAAAAACGAGGCCGACGCTCATAGCTAAATATTCACCGCCTATTGCCAGATAATTGATAATAAGGGCTGAGGTGATGAACATAAAGCCAGTGCTATTTATCAATTTCAGTATTTTTCCCATGTAAATGGTTACAAACGCGCTTTTTGAACGGTACCAGAAAAAGTGGAATGCCAGCACAATAGCAGCCGCAAACAACGGGTGAATAAACAGCAGTAATACCAATAAAAGGCTCATCGACAGGCCATCTGCGCTGCGCACCCAGGCAATGACCTCTTCCACCAAATCATTAAGTGATCGTTTTTTAAGCAAGCCGGGCACGAACTTTTCAATATGGCCTGAGGTAGTATGAAACCAATCTCCCGTGCGGCTTACAATACCTAATTTGGTTTCGATAAATAAATTTTTCGATTGATCCCGGCTTTTTTTCATAGGCCTAAAAATATCCTTCTTTTGGGACAAAATGAAGATGCAGATCGAGATTCATCTCGATAACGCGTGGAGCGGTTAGCATTTTCCCCTTAGTGTCATCCCGAACGTATGTGAGGGATCTCAAACGTTGATACCGCTTTTACTTTAATCTGGGCAACTGGCCTCTATTGCATTTGAGATCCCTCTTTCCCCAAAAAGCGGGTCATCGGGATGACATAAAGAGTAAATAAGGATTTCAACCGCTCCACACATCTCGATAAGTTAATTCTTTATTCATGCTATTCGAAATAAATTTCGAGCTACATTTCTACTTCTAAATTATACAATTCAAGCCTGGGCAATGGTAAGAACGATAATGGGTCCCGCGCCGGCTTTTTTCAGCGTTTTTGCCAGTTCGAAAGTGGTTGCGCCGGTAGTGAAAACATCATCAATGATAACCACTAATTTATCTTTGATAGCAGAAGCCTCTCTTACTTTAAACGCTCCTTTTAAATTATCGAGCCGTTTTTGAAGTGAAAATCCCGTTTGTGTTTTTGTATTTTTGCTTCTGGTAACGGCCTTGATATCACAAATTTCAATTTGCGGCCAAATCTGCTGAAAGCCCTGCGCTATTTTAAACGCCTGGTTAAATCCCCGGTATCGAAATTTTAAATAATGAAGCGGAACGGGCAAAATAATACTTTCCCGGCTCTCAAGATTTTTTCTTAGAAGCGGATGTTTTTCAACCCGTTCGCCCAGCTTTCTGCCTAAGTCGAGCCCCACTTTGGTCATTCGCTGGTACTTAAGCTGGTGCAGCAAATGCTGCAAATCTCCCCCTTTATCAAAATTCCACAGTGCATGCTGGGCCATAATTCCTTCAGGCAGCAAAGTATCCCCGGAAGCAACGCTATTCTCAGAATTTGCATCTTCAAAACGCTCTTCTAAACAAAACGAGCAAAGCTGACGTTGTTTCTGAGTATGCTCATTACCGCAACAAATGCAAACATTAGGGAAAGCGATGTGCGCAAAACCTCTGGTGATATTCTTGATTAACTTTATCATTCAACACTTCTTGTTTGATATTCTTAAGTAAGATCCATTCAAAACAAATTCCTTACAAAATAATTTTTTAGCAACTCGTGATATTTGTTTAATTTTACCTTATATAGACTGGTTACTGACCCTAAATAAAAATACATCTATGGCATCACTTGGAAAAGATTTGGCCACCCTCCGAAAGGAGCGGAATTTAAGCCTCGATGATATCCACGAGGCCACAAAAATTCCAAAACATATCCTCCTTACGATAGAAGATAATTCCATCTTCACCGAATACGACGAAAATATCACCTACATTCGCAGTTATGTACGAAGCTATGCACGCGCGCTTTCTATCGATGATCAGCAGATCGTGTACGCGCTGGATAAAGAAGAACTTGGCAGCTACTCCGGCTCATTATTGAAAATGGCTGATGAAAAGGCCGATGATTCCTTCGATTTTGAAGACGAGGTACACACTGTAGATCAACCTGCTGCTGAACCTGATGATGAAAAGGTTGATGACGATGATGGTAAGGAGAAGGAGAAGGAGGAGGAGGAAGATACCTCTTCCGGGCCCGTAACAAGTGCCAAGCCGGAAACATCATCACCCGAACCTTCTTTCCCGCCGGCAAATCAACCCGAAAAAAACAGTTCGGTTGACTGGGTTAATATGGGCCATCAGTTTGAACCGGTGCCGCCGAGCTCAAAAATGTGGATTGGCGTGCTAATCATTTTGATTTTAGGTGCGGGCGGCCTTTATTATTTCATCAGCGGTGGCAGCCCGGAAACGCCCGAAAAAAGAAGTCCGGCTACATCATCGTCTCAACCCCCTGTTCCCGCCGATTCGCTTAAACTGGATATCGTGCCGCTTAGCGATTCCGACAGCATGGCTCTCTCTAATATCGCTCAAAATAATCAACCTGCGGCACTAAAAACCCTGCCCGATACGCTTCACATGGTTGTTTACGCGGCTTATGGCAAACTTGAACCGGTGCGCGTTTTTACGGATATCATGAATAGCATCAACCCTTATTGGATTGAAAAGGGCGAAGCGATGCGCTTTAACTTTGTGAACCGGTTTCGCCTTCGCGGACAGTTTGATAATTTGGTTCTGATGCTGAACGGGCATGTAATTGAAAACTATCTCGAAAAATTTTACGAGACCGATTCACGGCTTGTCGAAATTCACCGCTCCTTTTTTGAGAACAGCGACAAATGGCTTCAGCCCGCGCCGGACAGACTTTCCATCGACGCTCCGCCCCCTTCCGTTATTCAAGATCATCCCACGTTCGATTTTTAATGGATCTAATTTTTCTCCAATGAATAAAAAGCAGGCGGAAAAACGCGTACAGCAACTGCGCGAATTACTGGAAAAAGCCAACAAAGCCTACTACCAGGAGGCTCGTCCTTTCCTCTCTGACAAAGAATTTGATGAATCGCTCAAAGAATTAGAAAGACTCGAAAATGAGTTTGACCTGCAAAATCTCACCTCACCCACCCAGCGCATCGGGGGTGAACCGAGCAGTCATTTTGAAACTGTAGAACATCCCGTTCCGCTCCTC
>DASSAY010000292.1:0-6157 GCA_035699185.1 Balneolaceae bacterium
AGCCATACACGTGCCTTGTTCGGGTATCGTTGATTTTGTTGGAGTTTGCGAGAAATTAAAAACACTGGTTGAAGAAAAAGAAAACAAAGTTAGCTGTGGACAGGAAGTCAAAAGCATCACCCGAACCGGCAGCGAATTAAGGGTTGATACAGCAAAAGACCATTTCAAAACCAAATATTTGATCAATTGCGCCGGATTGTACAGCGATCATGTGGCACAATCGGCTGGTGTTCGTCCGGCTATCCAGATTGTGCCATTTCGTGGGGAATATTTTGAGCTCAGGCCTGAAGCCCGTCATTTTGTAAAAGGGCTAATCTATCCCATGCCCAATCCCGAATTTCCTTTTCTGGGCGTTCATTTCACCAAGATGATCACCGGCGCCGTTGAATGTGGGCCTAATGCTGTTTTTTCCTTCAAGCGTGAAGGCTACGACAAAATTTCTTTTAACCTTAATGAAACGATCGAAACACTCAATTTCCCCGGATTTTGGAATTTAGCAAAACAGCACTGGAAAATGGGATTGGATGAGTATTACCGGTCGTTTTCAAAGAAAGCGTTTGTGAAACAACTTCAGAAATTAATTCCTTCCATCAGGCCCGTTCATCTCAAAAAAGCGCCTTCTGGCGTGCGAGCCATGGCGCTTCAGCCCAACGGAGAGATCCTGGACGATTTTTATTTCGAAGTGACCCAAAATGAGATCCATGTACTTAACGCTCCGAGTCCCGCTGCCACGGCCGGACTTGCCATCGGCGATGAAATCGTGAAACGGGCTGAGAAAGCGTTTATGTAAGGAACGCGGATTAAACAGATTAAAATGATTTTCACTAATTTATATAATAGTTTATTCTGATCCATTCAATGAAAATCTGCTTAATCAGAAAAACCAGATTAATCTGTGCTCTATACTGATGAACAAACCCGTCGGCTTTACGCCCAGGATGCTTCCAGTTATGAAGAGCTGCCGATGGGCGTGGCTTTTCCGGCATCACTGGTCGAAATTCGGGCGCTGGTAGAGCGCGCAAACCGAGAGCATTTCTCCATCACTGCGCGGGGTGCGGGGACGAGCCTGGCGGGACAAGCAACCGGCGGCGGAGTGGTAATGGATTTGGGCCGAAAGATGAACCAAATTCTGGAAATAAATCCCGACCAGCATTTTGCCCGTGTCCAGCCGGGAGTGATTCGAGATACCCTAAACCGCGAAGCTTACCAATACGATTTACTTTTTGGTCCCGATACTGCCACAACCAGCCGATGCATGCTGGGCGGGATGATCGGCAACAACTCCTGCGGCTCATTTTCCATTAAACATAAAACCACGAGAGAGCATATTCTTGAAATTGAAGCCGTTTTGAGTGACGGCTCTGTGGCCATTTTCAAACCGTTAAACAAGCAGGAGCTCGATGAAAAACTGAAACTCAATTCACTCGAAGGGCATATTTATCGAGAAATGATTTCGCTGATTCAGGAGCACCGGGAATCGATTTTTGAAAATTATCCTCATCCCGACATCATTCGCCGCAACACCGGTTACGCCCTCGACCGGCTTTGCGAAATGCAGCCTTTTAGCGCCAGGGGACGTCCTTTCAATCTTGCCGAACTGCTTTGCGGCAGTGAAGGTACGCTGGCGATGACGGCTTCTGCAAAACTGAATCTGGTACCGGTCGATCACAAAAAAGTGGTGCTGGTGCCTCATTTTTCATCCCTTCGAAACGCGATGGAGGCCACTGTTGAAGCGGTGAAAATGGATCCTTCTGCCGTAGAACTGGTCGATCACATCATTCTTGACGCTACCCGAAGAAATATCGAGCAGCGGAAAAATCGTTTTTTTCTAAATGGCGAGCCGAACTACATCCTCATCATTCAATTTGATGGCCAAAATGCCAAAACACTGGCTGAAAAAGCAAAAAAACTGTCAGAACGCCTGAATAGCCTTAGGTTAAGCACTTCCATTTCCGTCATCACCGAAAATGAAAAAGTAGAACGGGTCTGGCAACTCCGAAAAGCGGGACTCGGCTTGCTGATGGGTCTTGGCTCGGAAGGGCGCACCCCAACTTTCTGCGAAGACACGGCTGTACGGGTTGATGACCTGCCGGATTATATAGATGACTTTCAACAGATATTAAGCAAGCACCACGCGAATTGTGTGTTTTATGCCCATGCTTCCGTGGGTGAGTTGCATCTGCGTCCTGTCATCAATCTACAAGAACCGGAAGGCATTGCCAAAATGAAGGCGATGGCAGATGAAATAGCGGATCTTGTTCGTAGTTATCGCGGATCGCTTTCCGGGGAACACGGCGACGGACGAACGCGAGCGCCTTTTATTGAGAAGGTGCTGGGCAGCGAAATGATGCCGCTGCTCAAACAGGTAAAGCAAATCTGGGACCCGCAGAATATTTTTAATCCCGGAAAAATTGTTGATCCGAAGCCGATGGAGCAGGATTTACGCTATTCTCCTGCTTACCGGCCTCCCGAAGTCGAAACTCATTTCAACTGGCGAAAAGAAGAAACCTTTGCGGATGCGGTAGAACTGTGCAACGGCGCGGGTGTCTGCCGAAAATTGGCGGAAAGCGGCGGTACAATGTGTCCATCGTATATGGCCACCAAAGACGAAAAAGATTCCACCCGGGGGCGGGCAAATCTGTTTCGGCAGCTTTTTTCAGGACGGCAAAAAGACGCTTTTCAGTCAGAAGAACTCCGGGATGCACTTGATTTGTGCATAAGCTGCAAGGGCTGCAAGAGTGAATGTCCTGCAAATGTGGATATGGCCAGGATGAAAGCAGAATTTATGCAAGGCTGGCATGATGAAAAGGGAATTTCTTTTGGTGAACAGTTTTTTGCCCAAGCCGGTAAATTCTATCCGCTGGCAAGTACATGGCCTCGTTTTTCGAATTGGATGCTAAGGCAACCGGCGGTAAAAGAGCTGTTTTATCAATTTTTTAATATCAGCCGTGAACGAACTTTGCCTGCTTTTGCGAATGAAACGTTTATGGAATGGTTTAAGAAGCGTAATTCCTCATCCGATCACTGGGTCCGCGATCAGATGAATGAATCCAGCAGTCAAATTCGTCAGGCGACAAACCCAGATGCCAGACGAAGAGTTGTTCTCTTTATTGACCTTTTCACCAATTATCATGAACCGGAAATTGGCAAGGCGGCGGTTCAATTTTTAGAAAAGATGGGGTATGATGTTTTGGTGCCTGATTTTCATGAGCTCGGACGCCCTCAGATTTCGAAAGGGATGCTTGGTGATGCAAAAAAAATTCTGGATGAAAACCTGCCAAAATTAGCTGCTTTTGCCGACCAGGGCATACCGGTTATCGGGCTGGAACCCTCCGAAATTTTAACACTTCGGGATGAATATTTAGATCTGTGCGATAACGATCAGTTAGAATCAGCCGAAAAAGCAGCCGAAAACAGTTTTACTTTTGAAGAATTTGCGGTTAGGGTTTTAGTGGATTCAAAAATGGCCGATCACGATGCTACCGGCCAAAAGGTATACGTTCACGGACATTGTCATGCTAAAGCATTATTGGGGAATGCTGCCGTCGAGGAGGCTCTTCAACTGGCAGGTTATCACCCCGTAATATTAGATACCGGCTGCTGCGGCATGGCAGGCAGTTTTGGGTATGAAGCTAATCACTACGATGTTTCGATGGATATTGGCGAACTGCGTCTTTTCCCTTCACTCCGAAACCTGCCCAAAGAAGCGCTCATTTGTGCCCCGGGATTTTCATGCCGCCACCAAATCAATGACGGAACCGGGAAGCAAGCGCTTCACCCCGCTCAATTGCTTGTGAACGCTCTTTTTTAGGTGAGGGATTTCAAATGTTGATATCGCTTTTGCTTTAACCAGGTCATCTGCCCTTACACCATTTAAGATTCCTCTTCACTCAGGAAAAACGCTGAGTTCATCGGAATGACAGATAAAGTTTTCTGGTCCTCATATTAACCGCACATCTACAAATTCTTAATCCTTACTTTCTCAAAGCCTTCTGCCTGAAGTACTTCTTGTATGACACTGACTGTTTTTCCTTTTAACAGATTAATCTCTTTTTTATAATCAAAAGTTCGGGTCCAGAAAAAGATACGGAGATTTATAGTATCGGCGGTGAATTCATCAGTAACAACATAAGGGGGATTTTCTTTTAGCACCTCATTAAAGCCCAAAAGAGTTTCTGTGATAAGAATCTTCGCACGGTTGATATCATCACCATAATTAAAGCTTGCTATAAATTCGAGGCGCGCCAATCCGTCGCGGGTGTAGTTGGTGAGCGACTGTTTTAAAATGGTGGCGTTGGGAATGTAAATATCCTTGCCGTCGAAGGTTTTGATCTTAGTGGTGCGAAAGTCGAGCGAGGTAACATTGCCCAGCAGGTTATTGATGTTTATGGTATCGTTAAGGTTGAAGGGCCGGTCGAAGGAGAGGATGATACCCGCCAGAAAATTTTCGATAATATCTTTAAGGGCAAAACCGATCACAAAAGCAGACAGGCCGGCACTCGCCAATAAACCCGCTGCTATCCCTCCAAAGCCCATGAGCTGCAGCGCCAAAAACAGCCCGATGACAATCAAAAATCCTTTGATTAGTCGCGAAAGGAAGTGAACCAGCAAGGGGTCATCCATCCGCTTGTTGAGGCTTTTGAAAACGGAAGCGCTAATCCAGATGGCAAGAAAAATGGAGACTGCTATAATGAGTAGTCCTACGATTAGTAAAGGGGAAAATTCTAAGAATTGCTCCCAGTATCCCTGCATTAGGTCTCCTAAATTTTCCATCACAGAATAGTATTTTTATTCTCTCTATTATCTAAATCATAAAAAGGCATTTATCATTCAGAAGGGGAATTTAGCCGCGGATTTACACGGAGAGGAACGGATTTTTCTCGTAAAAAGAAGGCACAAGCGAGGCATTTGCACCAGCAAAATCAGGAGGGCAGAACTCCATCTGTGTTTATCTGTGCGAATCTGTGGTTAATTCCTGGTTGAACTCTTTTCAACCAACTCGCGCGCGCTGTTTAGGGCAGAATCGGTGATCACTTCACCGCTCATCAGCGTAGCCACTTCGCGGATATGTTCATCGGCGCTCAAAGGCAGGATTTTTGAAACCGTTCGTCCGTTTTCTTCCGATTTCGCTACTTTATAATGTTTGTGGGCCTGGCTCGCAATCTGCGGCTGGTGAGTGATAGCAATAATCTGGCATTTTTCGGAAAGGCTGCGCATTTTGCGTCCCACTTTCTCCGAAATTTCACCGCTGATACCGGTATCAATCTCATCAAAAATCATCACCGGCAGGCTTTGCTCACGCGCGATGATCGATTTGAGCGCCAGCATCACACGGCTCACTTCACCGCCCGATGCGATTTTAGCCAGCGGCTTGGGTTCTTCGCCCTTGTTGGTTGAAATATACAGGCTGATATCATCACAGCCATGCTCCGTACATTCTACGGGCTGACTGTTGATGGTGATCCAGCCTTGTTTTTCGGATGAAATCATCCAGTCCACTCGTGCTTCGAAGTTAGCGTAAGGAATTCCCAGCGCTGATAATTCTTTCTCAATTTGGGCTGAAAGTTTTTCGCCGGTCTTTTTGCGACTATCATGAAGTTTTTGCGCTTTTTCAGCCAGCTCATGCGCCTGTTTTTCAACCCGCGATTCCAGTTTTTCAATTTCCAAGTCAAAATTCTCTGCCAGGCTTAACTCCTTGCGGATTTCATGCAGGTAATCAATGAGTTCAGGAATATTGCGCTGGTACTTTTTCCGGATGCCGTTCAGCTGATTTTGCCGCCGCCGCAGCTCTTCCAGTCGGTTGGGATTGAATTCAATCTGGCTGCGGTATCGTTCGGCAAATTGTACAGTTTCCTGGATGCTTATGCGCGCTGATGAAATTTCTTCCCGGTAGCTCGCAAAATCCGGTTCAATACGCGCAATATCTTCGAGATGCAGTTTGATTTGGTTCAGCAAATCCATGACGTTGACATCATCACCCGTACCAATGCTTGTGATGGCCTCGACTTTTTGGTCGAGTTCTTCGGCGTTATCCAGCAGGTGCATTTCGGCTTCGAGCTCTTCTTCTTCGCCCGGTTTAAGTTCTGCATCTTCCAGCTCTTTCACCTGAAAGCGGTACAATTCAACCTTTTCTTCCAGTTCGCGTTCACGCTTTTTC
>DASSAY010000293.1:0-4422 GCA_035699185.1 Balneolaceae bacterium
CAGGTATTTCAGCCCGCTTCCCGTATTAAATAAAACCACTTGTTCATCGTCATTCACAAGCTGATTCTCTTTCAGTTTCATCAATGCTGCCAGTGTTGCCCCGCCTTCGGGAGCAGGGAAAATGCCGGAGTGTTGAGCCATGACTTTCGAAAAATGAAGTAGTTCTTCATCCGAAACCGCCACGGCCGCTCCTTCGCTTTCATACAACGCCTCCAAAATCAGAAAATCTCCAACGGCATCGGGAACTTGCAGGCCTGATGCAACCGTGTTAGCATTTTGCCAGCTTTCGACTTGGTTCATTCCCTGTTCAAACGCTTTTACAACGGGCGCACATCCTTCGGCCTGAACGGAAATCATGCGCGGCCTTTTGCTGTCGATCCATCCCAGTTGCTCCATTTCGTCGAAGCCTTTCCACATCCCGATCAGTCCAGTTCCGCCGCCTGTGGGATAAATAACAACATCGGGCAATTTCCAGTTGAATTGCTCCCCAAGTTCAAAACCCATCGTTTTCTTTCCTTCAAGGCGGTCGGGCTCTTTTAAAGTAGAAACCTCGAACCAGTCTTCGTCCTGCATTCTTCCTTGCATAATGCGTGCGCAATCGGTGATCAAGCCATCAACCAACTCCACCTGGGCGCCGTAATATTCGCATTCCAGTTTAAAGGCGAGGGGCGTGCTGTTAGGCATGAAAACGTGAGCCTCGGCTCCGGCTTGAGCCGCGTATGCCGCCAGCGCTCCGGCCGCATTGCCCGCCGAAGGAATAGCAAAAGTCTTTACTCCATGTTCTAAAGCAGCGCTTACGGCGGCGGAAAGTCCCCGTGCTTTGAAAGAGCCGGTGGGATTTATGCCCTCATTTTTAATAAATAAATTCGAAAACCCGAGTTTGCTGCCGAGCCTGTCCGCATTTCGAAGCGGGGTGAAGCCTTCACCCAGTGAAATTCGAAATGAAGGATCGCCAACCGGCAATAGCTCTTCGTACCTCCACATATTTGGCTTTCTGTTTTTGAGATCTGTTTTTTTGAGGCTTTTCTCAACTTTTTGCAAATCATACCGGGCAAGAAGGGGCGCTCCGACTTCTGATAAATTGTGGAGAGTGCGGGCATCATACTTTTTGCCCGTTTTTGAGCATTCAAGATGGCTAAGAAAATGGTTCATAGAAATGAAAATTATTCTTTAGTGATTCTGCCTTATCACAATTGATAACCGCTTTTTGACGTTCCTCAACTCTCCAAAATTAACAACATTTCATAAATCGAAACGATTACATCAATTGTCGTTTTGTACCATTACCTTTTAGGTATGTTCAAAAAAATTAAATTACAACTAAAAAAGTGTCAAGTAGTATGGAATACAGGTTTTTAGGCAGATCAGGGCTCAAAATTTCAGCCCTTTCTTTTGGCTCTTGGGTAACTTTCGGTGAGCAGATTGATGAAAATGTCGCTTACGAATCGATGAAAGAAGCTTACGATGCGGGCGTAAATTTTTTCGATAACGCAGAAGCTTACGCAAGCGGAAAATCAGAAATAATGATGGGTAATATCATCAAAAAAGCAGGCTGGAAGCGGACTGACTTAGTACTTTCTACCAAAATTTTCTGGGGTGGGGACGGGCCTAATGATCAGGGACTTTCGTTCAAGCACATCAAAGAAGGCACCGAAGCTTCGCTTAAGCGCATGCAACTTGATTATGTTGATCTCCTTTTTTGCCATCGTCCCGATAAATTCACACCTATTGGAGAAACGGTTTGGGCGATGAATCAGATGATCAGCGAAGGCAAAGCTTTGTATTGGGGAACCAGTGAGTGGACGGCAACGCAAATCCGCCAGGCCTGCGATTTCGCAAGAAGCGAACATTTACGCCCGCCGCTGATGGATCAGCCTCAGTATAACATGTTCCGGCGCGAAAAAGTAGAACAGGAATTCGCGCGGCTGTATGATGAAATCGGGCTCGGAACAACCATTTGGAGCCCCTTAGCCAGCGGACTGCTGACCGGAAAATACAACGACGGCGTTCCCGAAGGCAGCCGTCTTTCCATGGAAAATTATGACTGGCTGCGGCAGAAACTGCTTGAAACAGAAAGGGGAAAGGAGAAGCTTAGGAAAGTACAGAAACTGTCAAAAATTGCGGATGATTTAGGTATCCCGATGCCGCAATTCGCGCTGGCCTGGTGCTTAAAAAATCCGAATGTAAGCACCGTCATCACCGGCGCATCTAAAGCGGAACAAGTCCGCCAAAATATGAAAGCGATTGAAGTTGTGGATAAGCTCACACCTGAAGTGATGGAACAGGTTGAAGAAGTGCTGGATAATAAACCCAAGCCCGAACCGGACTATAGAAATTAGGAATTTCGAATTTTGAACAAGGAGCGCTGAATGATGAAGCAACTTCTTAATTCTATATTCTCCCGAAGGGATGCCTTCGGCTCTTGTTCATCATTCTGCGGTTCCTTTAGGCGAGTTGCGGTTTCAAATCGGCTAAAATTTTTCACTTCCTGTAATCGTTGCTTAGGATGGCTGTCTGTTACAAGTCGTATTGTCAATTCCGATTTCAATTCAAAACCTGCTGTAGCTAAAAGGTGATTTAAAGTTGCCCCAGTGGAGCAAAAAAGCTATCAAAAACAAGCTTCGCGGACTTGTCATCCCGAGGAATTCAGTGATTTTCTGAATGACGAGGGATCTCAAATGTTTTAAAGGCTGACACTCGAATTGGAGAATCAAAAGTATCACAGTTTGAGATCCCTCATCCCAAAAGCAGGGATTCTCCCATAGGGATTCCTTTGGAAGGGATGACATAGCAGGTGGAATTCTTAGCCTCCTGCCATTGCCAACTGTCTACTGTTTCCCCACTGTTTTATCCGTTTTCTTGTCGTCTTCATCATCAGCGTCATCATCACTCTCTTCATCATCCCGAATTTCAATAACTTCGGCTTCCACTTCATATTCATCCCGCTCTTCATCAGGATATCGTTCAACAATCACTTTTACATCATTCATAAACAGGGCAAATGTACCGATCGCAGCCACAAAGGGGCTAATTACGGTAAGCGCAACGGTGCCGGCGAGGCCAACCGTTAATTGGGACTGAAACAAAATTTTGCCGTCTTTATTTTGGATCATCACCCTTCGCGCATTGCCTTCTTTAATTAGCTTCTTAACCTGGATGATAATTTCAGATACCGTTCCGGTAATTTCCTGAGTAATGGTCTTTTTTGAATTGGATGTCTTCATAATAAAATGGCTCATTAGGTTTTAAGGGATAAAATTTTAAGCCGCATTTAGTGATACGTAAAAGACGAAATAAAGATTCAGATACGGAAGTGTTAAGTTTTAAGTGTCAAGCCTTCTCACTTTTTTAACACTTAAAACTTAGCACTTAAAACTTTTTTAAATTTTTTTGTAAGGATTCCTCATCTCATGGATCTTACTAATACGTAAAAGGCTAAATAAAGATTCAAAAATATGCTTTCCAGAGTTTATTGTGCTTCTACAATCGGGGTTGATGCACGCTTGATAGAAGTTGAAACAAATATGTCGGGCGGTATGCCAAAATACTTTTTAGTTGGTTTGCCGGATCGTGCTGTTAGCGAATCCAGCGACCGGATTGAAGCAGCCCTGAAAAATTCTAATGCCTTTTTTCCCGGCGGACGTCTTACCGTAAACTTAGCCCCGGCCGACCTCCCAAAAGAAGGCAGTGCTTTTGACCTGCCCATCGCTGTAACGCTTCTTGATGTTTCAGGTCAAATTCGAACCGATAAACTGGAAGAAACACTTATTTTAGGTGAACTGGCGCTGGATGGGAAATTGCGTTCCGTAAAAGGAGTATTGCCTATGGCCGTTCAGGCGCGGGATAAAGGATTGAAAAACGTGGTGGTTCCCGAAGAAAACGGGCCCGAAGCTGCCGTTGTGGATGGCATCAATGTTTATCCCTTTAAAAATTTATCTCAGGTGATGAACTGGCTGGAAAACGGGAAAAGCCATGAAGCTCTTCAGATTGATGTAAAAAAGATGTTCCGGACCAACGGCGAAGCTGAAATATTAGATTTTAGTGATGTCCGCGGACAGGAAAATGTAAAGCGCGCCCTCGAAGTAGCCGCCGCCGGAGGACATAATGTAATAATGGTTGGCCCTCCCGGTTCGGGTAAAACAATGATGGCGCGTCGCCTCCCCGCCATTTTACCGCCTTTAACTTTGGATGAAGCTCTCGAAACTACCAAAATCCATTCCGTAGCTGGTTTGTTGCCAGGGGGAGAAGCGCTCGTTACGGCGCGTCCTTTCCGGTCTCCGCATCACACGGTTTCTGATGTAGCCCTGGTCGGAGGAGGCAGCATTCCCATGCCCGGTGAAATATCAATGGCTCACAATGGCGTGCTGTTTTTGGATGAACTGCCCGAATTTAAACGAAGCGCCCTCGAAGTGATGCGCCAGC
>DASSAY010000294.1:0-5051 GCA_035699185.1 Balneolaceae bacterium
TTGAGGATAACGAACTCCCCCTGATCAATATGAATGTTGAAATTCGCACCGGCGGGGTGATGGTTCCCAACGAAAAAGCGGGACTTGCTTCCATCACCGGAACGGTTATTCGGTCGGGCGGAACTGAAGCTCATCCTGCCGATGAACTGAACGTACTGCTCGAAAATAACGCGGCGAGCATCGAAACCTGGATTGGTTTTACATCCGGCGGAGCCCGAATGAATGTTCTGAAGGAAGATTTTAACGAATTGCTTCCCGTCCTTATTGATATTTTGGCAAACCCCGCTTTTCCCAAAGACAAAATTGAACTCGCTAAAACCCAACAAAAAACAGCTATTTCGCGCCGCAATACGCGGTCACAGCAAATCGGTGTTCGTGAATTTCAACGTTTGATTTACGGCACCGAGTCGGCCTACGGACGAAATACCGAATACGCAACCATCAATAACATCACCCGTGAAGACCTGGTTAATTTTCATGACAAGTATTTCGTGGCTCCCAATTTAATGGTGGGTGTTGTGGGTGATTTTGATGCTTCCGAAATGAAGAAAAAGCTGAAAAACGCTTTTGCTGATTTCCCCACGGGGCAGGAAGCGACACTTGATTTTCCAGAGGTCAATTATGAACCGGTAAGCACCATCAATTTCATTAATAAATCGAACGTAAACCAGAGTTTCGTAATGATGGGCCATATCGGCGGCCTTCGAAGCAATCCCGATTATGCGGAAATCCAGGTTATGAACAAAGTGCTAAGCGGTGGATTTGCAGGACGTTTAATGCAGATTGTTCGAACGAAAATGGGTCTGGCTTATGCTGTCTTTGGCCAATATGGAATGAACAATTTTTATCCGGGGATGTTTTATACCGGTGTGATGACCAAAAGTGCCACCACCGCTGAGGCCATAGACGCAATTATTGAGCAGGTTGAACGTCTGCAAAATGAACCGATTACCGAAGAAGAACTGCAAGCCACCAAAGATCAGATTCTTAACTCCGCTGTTTTTGAGTACGACAGCTACGAGCAGGTGCTCTACCAGCAGATGTCGTACGACTACAGTGGACTGCCAGCCAATTCTTTTGAACAATATTTAGAAGATGTTAAGGCAACGACCATCGAAGATGTTCAAAGGGTAGCGCAAAAATATCTCGATCCCGACCAGCTGCAAATTTTGGTGGTAGGCAATAAGGCTGAAATCGGTGATCAGTTGCAGAAGTACGGTGAGGTTAATGTTATTGATATCAGTATCCCTCAACCGGGCGATAATGAGAAGCAAATGGTTGAAGGCGATGCTGCCAAAGGTGCTGCTTTACTCAGTAAAATGGCTGACGCACTTATAGCATCCGGCACCAAGCTTAATACGCTTACCGTTTCGGGCAAGGTGCTGGCGATGGGCCGGGCGATTACCACTTCTATGACTATCGATTATCCCGACGCCATAGAGCAACGCATACAAACGCCGCGCGGTGAAATGGTCTTAAGCTTGAAAGATGGAAAAGCGACGATGAGTATGGGAGCCATGCAGCGTACTCTTCCGGCAGCATCGCCCATGGTAAGCGGACTCAAATCATCGCTTAACAAAAGCCTGATAGCGATCGCATTGAAAAAAGATGACTTAAATCCGCAGTTCGTTGGAACGGAAAGTGTTGAAAGCAAAACGTATAACGCATTGAGCATAAAAGTGAATGATACAAACATCACCTTACTGCTTAATCGGAAGACGAATTATCCTGCGATAATGAAATTCAGCAAGTTTGTTCCACGACAGGGAAAAACCGTTACCGTAGAAAACCATTATTCAAAATGGAAAACAAACGGCGGTGTAGCTTACCCCTACTCTCAAGTAACGCTTATTGACGGAAAGAAAACGGCTGAAATGACGGTTGAAAGCCATCAGCCGAATAAGTAAGGTTTATTTCTTGCTGGTGAATATTAAAGGGCCCCGAAGCATCGGGGCCTTTTTTAATATCTGATGTCGTCCACTTCCCAAGTGGCCTACATCTTAAAAACTTAAGCACATGATGTCATCCTAACCACGTTTTTCGTGAGGGATCTCAAAAGTTGGTAAAGCTGATACCTTAATTCGGATACTTGCCTCGATTATGTTTGAGATCCCTCGTCATGCAGAAAAGCACTTCCCGAACATTCGGGATCGGGATGACTTGTTTCTGCTAATGATCTTTTACAAAAATCTATTACCCTGCTAAATCATTATATTTAACCATTCAATAATCCTACAACTCAACCATTCCTACCCCTATGGCTCTTTCAGACTGGCAAGATAATCAACCAACCTCCGATGAATACGGTGATTCCTATAAAGGATATGTTTCACTCGTTAATTCCAAAAATGTTATTACAGCACTGCTTCAGCAGGGACAAAAACTAACCGCCTTGATTCACACCCTTTCATCCAAACAAGCTGATTACCGATATGCGGAGGGAAAATGGAGTGTAAGGCAGGTCCTTGGACATTTAATTGACACGGAACGAGTGATGGCTTACCGCGCTTTATGTATCAGCCGGGGTGATAAAACCCCTCTACCGGGATTTGATCAGGATAAATATATGGATCATGCTCATTTCGAAGAGCGCGATTTGCAAAGCTTAGCTGCTGAATATGATGCCTTGCGTAATGCTGATATCAGCATGTTCAGCAGTTTTAATCAAGAACAAGCTCAACGAAGTGGAACTGCAAGTGGATATCCCGTTTCGGTTCGTGCCCTGGCCTACATCATAGCAGGACATGAGAAACATCATCTGAATATTTTAAAAGAAAGGTATAATATAAAGTCATAGATTGACACGGATTTAAACTGATTTCTTATATCAATTAAGCAAAGAAAATAACATGCCTCAAGAAAACCTAAAAAAGATTGTTCACGTCCACCTTCCGGCTGATGAAAAGTTTACATCTACGCTTAACGCCGGGAGCCATCAACTTGTAGCCGATGAACCGGAAAGCGCGGGCGGTAATAACGAGGGCCCCGATCCTTACGATTACCTGTTGATGTCCCTCGGTTCATGCTCATTAATGACCGTTAAAATGTACGCCCAACGTAAAAAGTGGAAGCTGGGCGATTTGTACATGGAATTGCGTCATCATAAAAACCATGAAGAAGATTGCTTGCATTGCGAAGATCCGGAAAGTAAAATGGACAAAATAGAAAAGGAAGTGATTGTGGAGGGTGATCTGACCGATGAACAGCTTGATAAGCTCCTCGAAATCTCCAAAAAATGTCCCGTTCACCGAACTTTGATGAGCGATATCAACATCGAAAGCTCCATAAGTTGTAAATAATTTAGCCACAGATTTACACAGATTGGAACTGATGTACTTGTTGTATCAATAACTTTATCCGTGTTTATCCGCGTAGATCTGTGGCTTTAATCTAATCCACAGCTGCGGGTTCCTGGCCTTCGGCATAGGCTTCTATGGGCAGGCAACTACACATAAGGTTCCGGTCTCCGTAAGCATCATCGGCACGGCTCACCGCGGGCCAGAACTTATTGAATCGAAGATAATCCAGCGGAAAGGCTGCTTTCTCGCGGCTGTATGCATGATTCCAGTCATCCGTCATTACCACTCGCATGGTGTGCGGAGCGTTTTTTAGTACATTGTTTTCTGAATCTGCCTTTCCCTCTTCCACTTCGCGTATTTCCTCCCGGATGGAAATCATCGCTTCACAAAAACGATCCAGCTCTTTCTTCGATTCGCTTTCCGTCGGTTCTACCATCAGGGTGCCCGGCACAGGGAATGACATGGTCGGGGCATGAAATCCATAATCCATCAATCGCTTTGCCACATCAGCAGCTTCTACATTTGCAGATTCGCGGAAGGGACGCAAATCAACGATGAATTCATGCGCTGTGCGTCCGTTTTTACCCGTATATAAAATGGAATAATGATCTTTTAGCCGGTCTTTTAAGTAATTAGCGTTCAAGATCGCCACTTCGGTAGCTCGTTTCAGTCCTTCGGCTCCCATCATTTTTATATAAGCGTAGGAGATCGTGAGAATACTCGCGCTTCCCCAGGGAGCGGCCGAGATACCTGAAATTGCTTCATCTCCCCCGGTTTTTACGATGGCATTTCCCGGCAAAAATGGTTCCAGTTCTTTGGTTGCTGCAATCGGACCCATTCCCGGCCCGCCGCCGCCATGCGGAATACAAAAAGTCTTATGGAGATTGAGGTGACAAACATCGGCACCTACTTCGGCAGGACTTGTAAACCCTAACTGAGCATTCATATTGGCGCCATCCATATAAACGAGTCCGCCGTTATCATGAATCACCCCGCAAATTTCTTTGATTTCTTCTTCGAAAACGCCGTGTGTGGACGGATAGGTCACCATCAGTGCGGCGAGATTTTCTTTATGCTTTTCGGCTTTTTCGCGAAGGTCATTTAAATCAATATTGCCATGCTCGTCGCACTTGGTAATGACCACATTCATTCCGGCCATCACGGCGCTGGCGGGATTGGTGCCGTGGGCGGAATCGGGCACGATGGTTACATTTCGATGATTTTCGCCCCGGTGATTGTGATAAGCACGAATGGTCATTAAACCGGCAAATTCACCCTGTGCCCCGGAATTTGGCTGCAACGAAACTCCCGAAAAACCGGTAATGGCTTTTAGCTGATGCTCGAGTTTCGCAAATAATTCATGGTAGCCTTTGGCCTGATCTTCGGGAGCGAAAGGATGAAGTTTCCCGAATTCCGGCCAGGTAAGTGGTATCATTTCTGAGGTTGCGTTGAGTTTCATGGTACAGGAGCCCAGTGAAATCATGGAATGAACCAATGACAGGTCGCGATTTTCCAGCTCTTTTATGTAACGCAGCATCTCATGCTCAGAGTGATATAAATTGAAAACCGGATGCTCTAAATAGCTTGATGTTCGTGTCAGCGCATCGGGGAAATCAACGGTCACTCCGGCAGCTAATTTTTCAACATCCACCCTGCCTTCGACTCCCTTTATTGAAGCAAAAATGGAAAGCAAGGTATCGACATGCTCGAGATCTTTCACTTCATCAAAAGAAATACCTACCGCCGATTCAT
>DASSAY010000295.1:0-5990 GCA_035699185.1 Balneolaceae bacterium
ATGGCCGTTCTTAAGCTTCTTTTTATCAAGAACATCGCCCCCGTAAATCAATTCGCCGCCGGCTTTTTGTACTTCCTGAAGGGCCTGCTGCATTCCGTCAACCGCATCTTTGTCAATCATAGGGCCAACAAGTACGTCTTCATCAAGCGGACTGCCGATATTTACCTGTTTATAAATTTCAACCAGCCGTTCTTTGAATTCTTCAATAATACTTTCATGAACAATCAAACGCCGGGTTGACGTACATCGCTGCCCACAGGTACCCACCGTGCCAAAAGCGGTAGCACGAGCAGCCATTTCCAGATTGGCATTTTCAGTAACGATGATGGCGTTGTTTCCGCCGAGTTCGAGAATGGTTTTACCTAAACGACCGCCTACCGTTTTCGCTACCTCTTTACCCATTCGGATGGACCCGGTAGCTGAAATAAGCGGAATTCGTGTGTCTTCGGTCATCCATTCACCAATTTTCCGTCCACCGGTTACCAAGTTGAAAATACCTTCCGGTAAATCATTTTTCTTCAGCACTTTAGCGATAATATTCTGAACGGCAATTCCGCAAAGCGGCGTTTTTTCGGAGCCTTTCCAGATCATCACATTACCGCAGATGGCGGCGAGCATGGCATTCCAGCTATAGACAGCCACAGGAAAATTAAAGGCCGAAATAATGCCGGTAATTCCAAGCGGATGCCATTGCTCGTACATGCGATGCTCAAATCGCTCGGAGTGCATAGTTTTTCCATATAACATACGCGACTGACCTACGGCGAAATCACAGATATCAATCATTTCCTGCACTTCGCCCAGCCCTTCCTGGTAAATTTTGCCCATCTCGTACGAAACCAGCTTCCCGAGATCCTCTTTATGTTTGCGAAGTTCCAGCCCGATCTGGCGCACAATTTCGCCTCGTTTTGGGGCCGGAACCATTCGCCACTCTTTGAATGCTTCTTGTGCCTTTCTTACCACTTTATCATAATCCTTTCGTGTGGTAACGGTAACATCGGCAATTTGGGAGCCGTCAATAGGCGTACGGCTTGAAATGGTTTCTTGTCCTTCAGATCCTAAAAATTGCTGTCCCGTGCTGGTACCTAAATTGGTGCCCTCAATGCTTAATGTTTTCAAAAATTCCATAAAAAATTAACTACCTTAGATTGATTACATTTTCGGCTAAAATAAGAATACTTTTTGTGAATAGATATTGAGTTATTCGGTATTGCGACACAAAATGCTAAACGTTTAATATTTTTTTGTCATCCCGAACGAATGTGAGGGGCCTCAAACGTTGATACAGTTTATACTTTAAATTCAGCACTTGCCTTTATTTCATTTGAGATTCCTCTTCCCCTCAAAGCGGTCGTTAGAATGATTTAAAAGTGGAATCACAAAACCAAAGTTGAATGGAACTCAGACAAATTTCAAATCGTCAACTTACTTTGTTACGAAAGCTGAATAGGAAAAAGTACCGCCAAAAAGAGCGGCTGTTTTTACTGGAAGGCGCCCGTGCGGTACAACAAGTTCTTAAGAATGATTTACTAAAGGTAGAAGCACTTTTCTTTGATGATGGGAAAGGGTACTGGAATCACACAGAGTGGCAAGGCTTCATTAAAACAATTGATTCATTTCAGATTGCGAATGATGCGTTTCTTGACGTTACCGATACCGATCACCCGCAGGGAGTACTGGCGCTTTGTGCAATGCCGGAAGAATCGCCCCTTGAAAAATTAACGGCCCAAAGCAGGGTGATGATAGCTTTGGACGCCATTCAAGATCCCGGCAATGTTGGCACCATCATCAGGACCGCTTCCTGGTTTGGGGCAGGCGGAATATTAGCGGGAAAGGGAACGGTTGATCTTTTTCATTCCAAAGTGGTTCGAAGCACCGCGGGAGCTACAGGCAGTGTTCCTTATTTGAACGGAGATTTAAATGAAATGCTGCGCGAATTCGAGCAGGCGGGATGGAAGGTTTTTTTGCTGGATGCCGGTACGCAATCAATTTCGCTTTCACAGGTTAAATCAATAGATAAAGCCATAATTGTGGTGGGGAATGAAGCGCATGGTTTAAGTCCTGAAATAGTCACTGCTGGCCGTCAAAAAGTTAAAATTTCATCACCCGAAAACAATCGCGATGTGGAAAGTTTAAACGCTGCTGTTGCCACTTCAATTGCTCTTTACGATCTTACAGAGAAGCTGTAGCCACAGATTTTCACAGATTAACACTGATTAGGGCACTTTTTATACACCGAGTATTCCATTTGTTCAAGCTTCCAATTATCTGTGCCAATCAGTGCAGATCTGTGGCTAAACGAGTCCAATATTTTGCGTTGCAATCCATCCGGTTGTCCACGCTGACTGAAAATTATAACCCCCGGTGATGCCGTCAATATTCAACACTTCTCCCGCAAAATAAAGATTGGGACAAGTTTTGCTTTCCATCGTGCCCATATTTACTTCATTCAGCGGAATACCGCCGCTGGTTACAAATTCTTCTTTATACGTTGTTTTACCCTGAATTTCGTAACTCGCATTCGTCAATTCCTTAGATAGATGATGAATTTCTTTATTCGATAACTCCGCCCATCGGGTTTTCTCTGAAACATTTGCCAGTTTTAGAAATCGTTTCCACAAACGATTGGGAATGGGCAATTCATCTTGGTTCGAAACCATTTTACGAGCATTTTTCTCGCGCAGCTTGCTAAGAATTTCCCGAATCTGCTGCTCGTTTTTCGGGTGCAGCCAGTTCACCCGAATAGTGAAACGGTATTCCTGATCAAACAAATAGCGCGCAGCCCAGGATGAAGTTTTTAGCACTGCAGGGCCGCTTAATCCCCAGTGGGTGATGAGCATCGGTCCCGTATGTTCAAAGTTGGTTCCTTCAATAGAAACGGAAGCTTTTTTTACCGAAATTCCCGCCAGGTCTTTAAATATTTTATCCCGAAAATTAAAAGTGAACAGAGATGGAACCGGGTCAACAACAGAATGATTTAATTCCTTGATCCAATTATAATTGCCGGCACGATTCGATCCGCCTGCTGCGATGACAACAGCATCACAAGTTATTTCTTTGCCGTTGCGAAGCGAAAGCTGATATTGAGCGTTGTTCCTTTCTATTGCATCAACCCGCGTTTTTGTACGTATTTCAACTCCATATTTTTTAGCTTCCTTTTTTAAACAATTGATGATGGTTGATGAATCGTCCGTTACGGGAAACATGCGCCCGTCGCTTTCCGCCTTAAGTTCAACCCCGCGTTCGTTAAACCATTGTACAGTATCTTCAGCCTGAAATTGTTCAAAAGCCCAGCGTAGTTCCCGAGCGCCTCGTGGATAAGCCATCGATAGAATTTCCGGATCAAAACAATGATGCGTAACATTACAACGTCCGCCGCCGGAAATCCGCACTTTGGACAAAACTTCCCGGCTTTTTTCAAAAATAATGACATGCCACGGCGGGTGAAGGCGAGCTGCATTTACGGCAGCAAAAAATCCTGCGGCGCCGCCTCCGATAACACCTAAAGTTTTTCCTGAACCTTTACTTTTCAAATCAATATCAGTTTCAACCAGTGCAATCAGTGGCTATTTTATCCTTTCAGTTGTGCAATATGAACGTTTGAAATTTGTGTCCCCAAAAACCGCTCGGCCAGTTCCTGAAAACGCTGGGGACGATCACTCACAAAACAGGTAAACTCGGGTGATGCAGTATCATTGAGCAAATTCGATTCAGCCAGTTTTTCTTTGGCCATTTGGGCAATAGAAAGGGCAGAGTCTACAATTTCAATGCTCGAATTATGAAGTGTTTTTTTTATGGTTGGTTTGAATAGGGGGTAGTGGGTACACCCGAGAATAAGGCTGTCAATGCCGCTGCCTTCAAATTTTTGAAGGTACAGGTGTACCACTTGTTCGGCGATATCGTTATCAGTCCATCCTTCTTCGGCCAGCGGTACCAGCAAGGGACAAGCTTCGGAGACCACATCAATATTGTCGTTATATTTTAAGATCGAATTTTCATAAGCCTTTGAACCGATGGTTGCCAGCGTACCAATTACCCCGATTTTTTTATGATGTGGAAACTGCATAGCGGCATGAGTTCCGGCGGTAATCACATCTAAAACCGGGATGTCGCCCGCTGCTTTGTGGATTTCATTGCGGGCTGAAGCAGAAACCGTATTACAGGCGATAAGAATCATTTTTACATCCCGATTCATCAGAAAATCAGTTATTTGAAGGGCATATCCGCGGATGGTTTCTTCCGATTTTATACCGTAAGGCACTCGGGCCGTATCACCAAAGTAAACGATATTTTCATGGGGCAGGGCTTCACGAACGGCTTTTACAACGGTGAGTCCGCCAATGCCGGAATCAAAAATGCCAATGGGAGCTTCTTTGTTGCTCATCACTATAATGCTCAATTAAAAAATTCTTTGCTGAAAAGTAGAGTATTTAAATTAAAAATGAAGAATTAAGAATTAAAAATATTCTCCATAATTTTTAATTCAGCCGCCTTGCCAACACTACAGTTTTCTTAAACGCTTTATTTTCGCCGGTGGCGCTGTTGTAGGCTTCGAAAACAACGATATAGATACCAATCCGGTTTCGGTTGCCATTGCTTTTTCGTCCGTCCCAGATGAGTGTGCCTTCAAAGCCAGCCTGTTTACCATCAGCCAGTTCGGTAATAAAACGCCCGTAGCGGTCATAAATTTGAACTTTAAGCAGGTAATCGGGCTGATCTAATTTATAGTTGATGAACAGATTGTCTTCATAGCCATCTCCATCGGGAGAAAAGGGATTGGGTGAGAAAGAGATTCCAACTTTTCTTGCAGACTCAGCATTCACCTGATAAATGGAGTTTTCGGCATTCGGCGTACCGCCTTTGGCAGCTACACTCGAGCTCCAATTGGATTTATCGTTACTGTTTCCGGCAGGAGAAATGCGTTCCAAGGCGATGCCGGTATTATCAATAAGATTGGGATTGTGCCAGCTTTCATCGTAGAAAACCGAATCGATGGTAGCGCCGGTGCTGTCGGCAATAAAAATGGCATCGCCGGCAGATGCCAGGCTAAGGCTGGCCCGATCAACGCAAATTATGGATTGTTTTCGGGGGATATCAAGATCAAAAAAATTAGCTATTTTGCTTCGCTTAAAGACAGGAATCTCATCAGCGTAAATAAGCACTACGCCTTTCGGGGGCACCCATTTTGCGGTTGTTGTTACCGGCTCCAGGATACGAAGGTTTCCATCTTCATCGGGCGCGTCATGCAGTACCATTCCTTCAAGAGAAACGGCATAATCCCTGATGTTCCGCAGTTCAATATATTCGCTTTGATCAGCTTTGTTGTCATCCGAATCATTCAAGGGATTGAACATGATTTCATTAATCACAAGATCGGAAGGACGCAAAGGCTGAGCGATAGCTATTTCAGATTCTGCGGTTCGATTTCCTTTTACATCATTCAGGTTAAGGACGGTAATTTTTGTAGCCTGAACGCTTGCTTTAGCCGGCGGGCTTTCAAGCATGATGACGTTTGCTTCTGTGGAATCAAATGAAGCTACAGAAAGTGGGTGTCCGCTTGCCAAAAACTTTACATCTGCGGTTAGTTGAATGAATTCGCTGAACTGTATTTCAACTTGTCCGTTCGGCAATACTTTTGCAAAAACAGCTTTAGGTGGATTTGTATCAGGCTCAAAATTATCATTTTTTGCACCGGCAGAATTTCCCGCCTGACCCAAATTTCGTTTCCAGTTTGATGCATCATTCGAAGCTGCCAGCGGATCTTTCCGCTCTAAAGAAATACCGTTTGCGATGCCCCAATTTGGTGAATAGTGAAGCGAATCAATGGTAATTTCTGATTCGTTTTGCAGATAAATGGTATCGCCGCTGTTATTGAGGGCAGGAAAATCGGAATAGGCAATGGCGTTATCGTGAGCATGGGCGAAGGCGCTGCTTTCGGTTAAAATAAGGTAATTATGTGCCCACAATTGAACATTCTCACCAATCAAAAT
>DASSAY010000296.1:0-4843 GCA_035699185.1 Balneolaceae bacterium
CTTGTTGCTTAAAACTTAACACTTATTGCTTAAAACTTAACACTTGTTGCTATGGCTTATCAATCATTTGAGGAGTTAGATATTTGGAAGAGGTCAATGCAGTTATCTGTTGAATTGATAAATGATATGAAAGAATGCAAAGATTTCGCTTTTAAAAATCAAGCGATAAGGTCTGCTATTTCTGTTTCATCAAATATTGCAGAAGGTGCGGAAAGACAATCTGATAAAGAATTCAGATATTTTCTTAATGTCGCCAAAGGTTCAGCAGCGGAACTAAGGACTCAGTTATATATAGGAATAAAAACAAATATCATAGAGGAAGAGATGGGCAGGGAGATGGTCGAAGAGCTAAAACAGCTATCATCTATGATTCACGGACTCATCAAAAGTTTAAACAAGAAGCTTAACACTTAACACTTAAAAAACTTAAAACTTTTTATGTTGAAAGAAATTATCGCGACGGCGCGAAAGGCGGGAGATGCAATTCTTGAATTTTACCGGGAAGAGGTGGAAGTGATGACCAAAGAGGATGACTCTCCACTCACCAAAGCCGATTTGGCGGCCCATCATATCATTGTTGATACCCTGAAAAAGCTGGATCCGCAAACGCCCGTTATTTCCGAAGAATCGGGGATTCCTGATTATGAACAGCGCAAAGAATGGACGCAATTCTGGATTGTAGATCCCCTCGACGGTACCAAAGAATTCATCAAAAAGAATGGCGAATTTACTGTAAACATTGCCTTGGTTGATGAGGGTGAACCGGTGCTGGGCGTTGTGTATGTGCCGGACAAAGACATCACCTATTATGCCACTAAAGAGGGCGGTTCCTACAAACAAACAGGCAATGATGAGCCCGAGCGCATATTTTCGAATGACAGCAGCAAAGATCAGCCTTTGACCGTTGTACAAAGCCGTTCGCACGGATCGGACAAGCTGGTTGAGGAATTACAGGCAAAAGGGCTGAAGGTAGAGAAAACCATTCCGGCGGGAAGTTCTATTAAATTTTGTCTTGTGGCTGAAGGAGTGGCGGATATTTACCCGAGAATGGGCCCCACAATGGAATGGGATGTTGCCGCGGGCGATTGCGTGTACCGCTATTCGGCTCGTAAAGGGCAGCACACATCACCCCTGCGGTATAATAAACCGGATTTGAAGAATGAGGGGTTTTTGATTGGACTGGTGACGGAGGACCGTTGACGGACGACCGGTGGGTTTAACAGTCAACCGTCAACTGTCTTCGGTCATAACTAAAAATAATTTGTAAGGATTTGTTGATTAATGGGTCTTACTATAGACGGACGACGGAAGGCGGCGACCGTTTTAATTAGATTCAGACTTAAATCAACATGGAAAATGGAATATAAATTTGAAAAACTCGATGTTTGGAAGTTGGCGATGAAGTTTAATGATCTTGCTTATCAGTTGGCGGAGTGTTTACCTGAAAGGGAAAAATTCAATTTAAATTCTCAATTAATAAAGGCATCTACATCAATTGCACTTAACATTGCTGAGGGATCAACAGGTCAAACCGATGCGGAGCAATCAAGGTTTTTATCTTATGCGATTCGATCTCATATTGAAGTCATTGCTTGTCTCAGGCTAATGGGAAACAGAAATTACTTAAACGGACAGGAAGACCTTCAGTGGCAGTTCGAATCTGTAGGAGTCAAGTTGTTTGGTAAACTACAGGCTTTTAAAAAGGCGTTACGTTAGGACGGAAGACGGATGACCAGAGACCGTTTTTGCGGTCTTCTGTCCTCAGTCCTCGGTCAACGGTCCATAAGATGCAAAGAGAAAAATTTTATACTCAATACTTCTACTTTAGACTTTAAGCTATGACAAACAAACTAAAACCCGCCGTACTTTGGTTTACGGGGCTTTCGGGATCGGGGAAAAGTACCGTTTCGGAAAAGGTGTATGCTGAACTGAAAGATCGCGGCTATCGTGTTGAACACCTGGACGGCGATGCTATTCGCGACATTTTTCCCAAAACCGGCTTTACCCGGGAGGAGCGGAATGCCCATGTAAAACGTGTAGGTTATATTGCCAGCCGGTTGCAAGCGCATGAGGTTTTTGTAATCGGTTCATTCATATCACCATATAAAGAAGCTCGTGATTTTGTGCGCAAAATGTGTGAAGACTTTGTGGAGATTTATATCTCAACTCCGCTTGAAGAATGCGAGCGCCGCGATGTGAAGGGGCTTTATGAAAAAGCGCGGAAAGGAGAAATTACCCAGTTTACGGGTATTGATGATCCCTATGAAGCACCGCAAAACCCGGAACTTGAAATCGATACCACGAATATAACGGTTGATGAAGCCGTGCAGAAGGTACTGGAGTATTTGGAAAGACGGGAGACTGAGGACAGGAGACCGGACTAATCTTCATCGGTTAACTGTCTTCAGTCATAATTAAAATAATTTGTAAGGATGCGTTGATTAATGGGTCTTACTAATGAGACGGATGACGGAAGACCGATGACCGTTATCTAAAATTAAAGCTAAATCAATACTAGAAATGGAATACAAATTTGAAAAGCTTAAGGTTTGGAAGCTGGCTATGAAGTTTAATGATCTTTCATATCAGTTAGCAGAATGTTTGCCAGAAAGAGAAAAGTTCAATTTGAATTCCCAATTGATAAGAGCAGCTACTTCGATAGCACTTAATATTGCTGAGGGATCAACAGGCCAAACAGATGCGGAACAATCAAGGTTTTTATCTTATGCGATTCGATCTCATATTGAAGTTATTGCTTGTATCAGATTAATGGAAAACAGGAATTATTTAAATGGGCAGGAAAGCCTTCAACAGCAGTTTGAATCTGTGGCAGTCAAATTGTTTAATAAGCTACAGGCCTTCAAAAAGGCTTTAAGCTGAAAGAGACGGATGACGGGAGATCGGGGGGTTTTATCGGTCATCGGTCAGCCGTCATCGGTCTTTAGCAATTCAACATTTAAAATTCATAATTAACATTCGTATCTTTGTTTGCTTTAATTGAACCCCAAAATTTTATTCCATAATGCAGCTATATAAATTGAATCACATCCGGCAGTTAGAGTCGGAATCTATCCATATTATGAGAGAAGTTGCCGCCCAGTTTGAGAACCCCGTGCTGATGTTTTCCGGCGGAAAAGACTCCATCTGTATGGCACGGCTGGCCCAAAAAGCGTTTTGGCCGGGCAGAATTCCTTTTCCCTTTTTACACGTCGATACCGGCCATAACTTTGATGAAACCATCCGCTTTCGTGATGAACTGATGGATAAGTTAGGGGTTGAACTGATTGTAGCTCATGTTCAGGATACCATTGATGCGGGGCATGCAAGAGAAGAAAGCGGCATGAATGCCAGCCGCAATAAGCTGCAAATTCCTACTTTGCTGAACGCTATTGAAGAGCATGGTTTTGATGCCGCTTTTGGCGGGGCGCGGCGCGATGAAGAAAAGGCACGAGCCAAAGAACGTTTCTTTTCACATCGTGATGAATTTGGCCAATGGGACCCCAAAAACCAGCGTCCCGAATTGTGGAATTTGTATAACGGGAAGAAAAACAGGGGCGAGCACTTTCGCGTTTTCCCGCTCAGTAACTGGACCGAAATGGATGTCTGGCAATATATCGCCGCCGAAGATTTAGACATCCCGCAAATTTACTTCTCGCATGACCGTGAAGTGGTTGAGCGTGAAGGCACTTATCTCGCAAAATGCCCTTATATTTCTTTACTGGAGGATGAAAAGTACGAGACTAAAACCATCCGCTTTAGAACGATCGGTGATATGACCTGCACCGGCGCCTTTGAATCGGAGGCATCAACCATAGCCGAAATTATTGAAGAAGTGGCCTCTGCCCGGATGACCGAGCGCGGAAACCGTACCGACGATAAACGCTCGGAAGCAGCCATGGAAGAACGAAAGAAAGAAGGGTACTTTTAGGACGGGAGACAGGAGACGGATGACCGGAGCCCCGGAACCGATTTTTAGCGGCCTACCGTCAACCGTCCTCGGTCATTAATTCATAAATTCAACATTCAACATTTAAAATTAGACAATGAGCAGTAAAAACAATCAGGCTCAAGAATATCTCGACATGGATCTCCTTCGCTTTTCGACGGCGGGGAGTGTGGATGATGGCAAGAGTACGTTAATCGGACGGTTGTTGTACGATTCTAAATCCATTTTTGCCGATCAGATGGAGGCGATCGAGGCATCGAGCAAGAAAAAGGGAGATGAGTATACCAACCTGGCGCTGCTGACGGATGGGCTGTCAGCCGAGCGCGAGCAGGGCATCACCATAGACGTAGCTTACCGCTATTTTTCAACGCCGAATCGCAAATTCATCATCGCCGATACCCCAGGCCATGTTCAATATACCCGGAATATGGTGACGGGAGCATCCACTTCAAACCTGGCGGTGATTCTCGTGGACGCGCGCCACGGGGTGATTGAGCAAACTTGTCGTCATTCATTTATCGCTTCACTGCTTCAGATCAAGCACATTGTGCTTTGTGTGAACAAAATGGATCTGGTGGATTACAGCGAAAAGCGCTTCAAAGAAATCCGGGATGAATTCAAAACCTTCTCATCCAAACTGGATGTGCCCGATATTCATTACATCCCCATCAGCGCCTTGTTTGGTGATAATGTGGTTGAAGAATCGGAAAATATGCCCTGGTATAAAGGCTCCACCTTGCTGTATACGCTCGAAAATGTGCAGGTGGACAGCGATTTCAATCACGTTGACAGCCGGTTTCCGGTACAATGGGTGACACGTCCGCAGTCAACCGAATATCCCGACTATCGTGGTTATGCGGGTCGCATTGCCGGCGGAGTAGTTAAGCCGGGTGATGA
>DASSAY010000297.1:0-2559 GCA_035699185.1 Balneolaceae bacterium
TGAAAGGGTGCTTTACGGAAATGAAGGCCTGATAAGCAATACCCAGATTAGTGTTTCCGGCGGAAATGAAAAAACGCAATTTTATGTCTCCGCTAACTTTGAGCAGGAGGAAGGTATCATTAAAAATACGGGGTTTGAGCGGCGCTCTGTTCGGGCAAATTTGGATCACAACATTTCAGAAGCGGTCCATATTTCCAGTCATTCTAATTATATCCATACCGATAGCGATCGGGGTTTCTCAAGTAACCAAAATAATACCGGTGGTTCTGTTGGCTATACCCTGGCAATGACACCAAATTATGCATACGGACTCTTACAGCAAAATGCGGATGGCACCTATCCTGACAATCCTTATTTTGGAGAAAACCCTTTCAGGCTTATTAATGAAGCGGTAAACAGCCAGAATGTAGATCGTTTTTTGCAATCACTGTCTGTTAAAGCGGAGCTATTTAAAAAAGGTTCATCAGTACTTTCTCTTTCTGCTGCCGGAGGCTTGGATTACCTTACAGCTAATTCCCTCATTTATTTCCCGAATTATATGCAGTCTCAGAAATCTGCTGCATTACCGGGTGATGTAATCCATTCCATGCACGAATCGTTAAATCTTAATATGCAAGCCGTTATGGCATTCAATACAACGGTAAAAAGCGGACCGGGATTATTTATTTTAGGTACTCAGCTCGGTGTTACCCGTTTTGATCATAAAACTGAGTTAAACCGGCTCAGAGGGCAGGGTTTGTTGCCGGGCCAAACCAATGTGGGCAACGCTTCGCGGGTGACACCCACACAGTTTTTTACTGATGTTACGGATGTTGGCTTTTTTGGGCAGCAAAAAATAAACTGGGATGATAAACTGATCGCTACGGTAGGTGCCAGGCTGGACCGTTCTACACGGAATTTGCTGCAGGACGAGTACTATTTTTATCCTAAAGCATCACTGGCAGCGAATTTACCCAATTTTGAATTTTGGCCGACGGATGTATTTGACCAGTTTAAATTACGTATTGCTTACGGTGAAACGGGAGGTCTGCCTGCTTTTGGCCAAACATTCCTTAGTATGCAAAACGCAAACATCGGTGGAGCAGTAGGAGCAACCGCTTCTATTTCCGGAGTAGATCCAAATCTGAAACCCGAGCGCGCACGTGAGCTCGAATACGGGTTAGACCTTGCTTTTCTGGACGGCAGGATCTCCTTTTCAGGGACGATTTATACTAAAACCGTATCTGAGCTTATTCTTAACTTAGCACCGGCACCATCAACCGGAGTAAATAGTGTTACAACTAATGCCGCCGAACTGGAGAACCGGGGTATCGAATTATCATTGAATGTGGCACCGGTACGAAGCCGCAATTTTAACTGGAATGCTACCTTCTTATGGTGGAAAAATGATACGGAGATCACTGAACTTAAAATTCCCGCCCAATATAATGGCTTCTACTTTGGAGCTACAAGGTTTGAAGAAGGCGTTTCTCCGACAGCCATTTTTGGAACAAAACCGGGGGTAGAAGGCAGAGTGATGCTGGGTAATTTTCAGCCTGACTACCAAATGTCCTGGGCCAATAGCATGACCTTCTGGGGAAATCTGAAATTCAGTTTCTTCTGGGATGTGAGCCAGGGATCTAAACTTATCAACCTGTCTACACTGCTTACAGATGGTTCAGGAAACACAGTCGATTATTGGGACAACTACCCCGAATTACCCGAGCGTTTTTCGCAAGGTACTGCTACCACACGCTTTCTTGAAGATGGTTCCTTTATCAAGTTAAGGGAAGTTTCTTTGCAGTATACCCTGCCTAAAGATTTACTTAATAAAGCGTTTGGAAATACTGTAAGAGGCATTAAAGTGGGAGTGTCGGGAAGAAATTTATTAACGATTACTGATTACAGCGGTTATGATCCCGATGTTAATGTTACGGGCCGCTCAACGCTCAGAACATCAGTTAGTATTGTTCCTTACCCGCCTTCCAGGCAATTGATGTTCCATATAAATCTTGATTTTTAAAATTCACAGGCATCTATTATGAGATATTTTCAAACAAAATTGTTAATTGTTGCACTATTTGTATGCATTGGAATTTCGGCTTGCGAACTTGTTGAAGTCGATAAAGTTACAGATCCCAATAATCCCAGTTCAGAAGCTGTTTTAAATGATGCGACTTCAAATCAGCTTCAAAATCTGGTAAATGGATTAGAGGTAAAACATCGCGATTATCTAAGCGGCGGACTCAATTGGTGGGCGTTGGTAGGCTCTTTCGGCCGTGAATCATACTACATTTTCGCGTCTGACCCTCGTTCTGCTACCGAATGGCTGCAATACCCATCACAGCCGGTACCCGCTGAGCAAAATCATGCTTTCTGGAATGACGGAAGCGGTTATGTTGATCCTTACGAAGCTGTTCGCCAGGCTAATCTTTTGATCCTGGCAGTTAAAAATACGGACGCAATATCAGAGACTCAGAAAAATGGGTATGTTGGTTTTGCACAAACGATTAAGGGTTATCAACTTTTAATACCCCTTATGCATCAATACCAAAATGGTATTCGTATTGCCTTGCCTTA
>DASSAY010000298.1:0-4074 GCA_035699185.1 Balneolaceae bacterium
TTGTTTAGCTGTAAAACAGCGGTTTTTGAAGGAAATTTTGTCTAATTTTTAATGATTTAATTTGAAAAACGATGGCCAGAGTTGAAGTAGAAATGCCTCAAATGGGTGAATCAGTGATGGAAGGTACCGTCATTGAATGGACCAAAAAAGTTGGGGAAACAGTAGAAGAAGACGAAACGCTGCTCGAAATCGCCACTGATAAAGTGGATACCGAAGTTCCATCACCCCAGGCGGGAACGCTCGTTGAAGTATTAGCCGAAGAAGGCGATACGATTGAGGTTGGCCAAGCCATTGCGGTTATCGAAACAGATGCCGAGGCTGCTGCAGGCACATCGAAGACAGAAGACGCACAGGCCGCGAATGAATCTATGGCTGAACAACCCGAACAAACAGAAGAAGCCGAAACTCCACAAGCCCGGGAACAAGCACCTGCCGCCGAAGGTGAACGCATTGAGGTAAAAATGCCGAAAATGGGCGAATCGGTGATGGAGGGAACGGTCATCGAATGGGCAAAATCGGTGGGCGACACGGTTGAAGAAGACGAAACGCTACTCGAAATTTCGACGGATAAAGTAGATACCGAGGTTCCATCACCCCAGGCCGGAACACTTGCAGAAATTCTGGTTGATGAAGGCGATACGGTTGAAGTAGGCCAAACCATTGCAATTATCACTACGGGAGCCGCTGCCCCGTCTGCTGAACCACAGCAAAAAGCGGAGCCGAAGAAAGAAGGGCCGGCTCAAAAACCATCACCCCAGCCTGTTTCTGATACCAATGGGGCACCATCTGGCGAAACGGAGCCGCAACGTATTGGCAGCGATGGAAAATTTTATTCACCCCTGGTTCGATCTATTGCTAAAGAAGATGGCATTTCGCAGGATGAACTTGAAAGCATCGAAGGTTCCGGACAGGGCGGACGCGTGGCCAAGAAAGACATTATGAATTACCTGGAAGACCGCAAATCGGGTAAGGCTCCACTACGCCAAGGCTCCGAGGAGCAGGCGAAGCAACCCGCGACACAACCGAAACAACAGCCCGCTGCTACTCAGAAAAAAGGAGAAATTTCCGCCGGTGAGCTTGCGGTACAGTCGCCATCCGAAGATGTGGAAGTGATCAAGATGGATCGCATGCGCAAGATGATTGCCAAGCACATGGTGCAATCGAAGCACACATCAGCCCATGTAACCACGTTCTCGGAGGTTGACGTGACGAACTTGGTGCGCTGGCGTGAAGCGAACAAAGCCAAGTTCAAGGATCGCTCTGGTTTGAAGCTAACCTTCACCCCGCTCTTTATTGAGCAAATTATCCAGGCAATCCGCGAATTTCCGCTGATGAACAGTTCTCTTGATATGGAGAATGAAGAAATTCTGCTGAAACGGGATATTAATTTTGGGCTGGCGGTTGCGCTTGGTGAAGGTGGCCAGGGCGGCCTGATTGTACCGGTCATTAAGCAAGCTCAGAATAAAAATTTAGTGGGACTGGCTCAGTCGGTGAACGGACTTGCGCAAAAAGCTCGAACTAAAAATCTGAGTCCCGATGATCTGGTTGGCGGTACCATTACGCTCACCAATTACGGCAGCGTTGGAAATTTGATGGGAACGCCAATCATAAATCAACCGCAGGTAGCTATTATCGGAACTGGTGCGATTGAAAAACGTCCAGTAGTTCGCGAAACTCCCGAAGGCGATGTTATTGCCATTCGCCACATGATGTTTCTCTCCATGAGTTACGATCATCGCATTATCGACGGTGCTCACGGCGGCGCATTCTTAAACAGAGTGAAGCAGCTTCTGGAAGATTTTGATATGGATCGGGCGGTATAATCGCAAATTAAGCTGATTTTTGTGATTATTCACGGACTGATATCCTAAAATTTTTTGATTTTGATGTTACAGAAAAATATAATCCGCGTCTATCTGCGTTATCCGTTTCATCTGTGATACAAACCATTGCTGAAATTCGAAAAAAGGTTAAAACCTTCAAACGGGATGGGAAAGCTGTAGGTTTTGTGCCAACAATGGGGGCCATTCACAAGGGACATTTATCCCTGATTGATTTAGCCCGGCAGCAATCGGATGAAGTTATTGTTTCCATTTACGTAAATCCCGCCCAGTTTGGCCCTGGTGAAGATTTTGAGGACTATCCCCGCACTCTTCAGGATGATCTCGAAAAATGTGAGCAGGCCGGTGTCAGTGCTGTTTTTTGTCCCACCGATGAGATGATGTATCCCGGCCGGCAGTATCTGGACATCAAGATTGAAGAGCTGAACAAATTTATGGACGGCGGCTCGCGTCCCGGCTTTTTCGAGGGCATTGTGAAGGTGGTGAACAAGCTATTCAATATCATTCAGCCTGATGTTGCCGTATTTGGGCAGAAAGACATCCAGCAGTTTCGCATTTTGCAGCAGATGGTCAAAGAATTCAACCACAATGTGCGGCTGGTGATGGGTGAAATCAAGCGGGCAAATGACGGACTGGCGCTTAGCAGCCGCAATGCTTATTTGAGTGATGAGCAGCGAACTTTGGCTCCGGGACTGTACCGATCACTCCGCTATTTGGAAAAACAGCTTTCTGCCGGTGCGCAAAATATCACCCTTCTAATGGATCACCAGAAAAAGGAATTGGAAGCAAAAGGTTTCAAAATTGATTATCTTAACTTGTTTTCGTTCGATAAGATGGCTCCCGTAAAAGAGGTGGAAACGAATGCAAAATATATTTTAGCGGGGGCAGTTTATTTAGGTGAAACGCGCTTAATCGATAATTTAATTTTTGAAAAGCAGTAGCGGCTATGAAAGTGACGATGTTCAAATCGAAATTACACCAGATGAAGGTTACAGAAGCAAATCTTCATTATGAAGGAAGTATAACCATTGATCAGGAGCTGCTTGATGAAGCGGGAATCTTGCCTTACGAAAAAGTGCAGGTTTTAAACATCACCAACGGTGAACGCCTTGAAACTTACACCATTTCGGGTGAAGCAGGCTCGCGTGTTTGCTGTTTGAACGGCGCTGCCGCCCGAAAAACTCAGGTCGGAGATCGTGTTATCATCATTTCTTACGCTGAAATGAGTCCCGAAGAAGCCAAAGATCACAAGCCTAAAGTGGTAATCGTAGATGAAAACAACGACCCGAAATCAACCATTGATGAGACCGAATATGCTGCGAGGTATGACTTGAAATCGGGCGAAGCTTTGTAAAAGGCGCCACTTTAAAAAGTTCTAATGGCGCAAGCGTCTCGCTTGTGCCTCTTTATTCCCTTCAAATAAAAAAGGTACGAGCGGGACGCTCGCACCAGCTTAAGCTCATCCCCTCCTTGCATTTCTCCCCTTTTTCCATAAATTGTAATACCAGTTGGCGATGAGCAACCAAAAATAATCTAATCATTAAGCCTTATGGAACGTATGGAACTGAAAGTGGGATGGAAGCGATGGCTGTTAATACTCGGTCTTAATTTGATAACCTTTCCAATAATCCTGATAATTTTGACAGAACATGAATTAACGCTTACAGCTATGTTTATAACATCTTTTGGTGCTATTGCAGTTACAGCTGTTCTGATAGGCGTTCATTCACTTTTTCAAGGAAAGGTTACTTTAAAACCAGATGAAATGATCATCGAAGGCTTTTCTACGAAAACGATTTTTTATAAAGACATAGAAAAGATACAGGTAGGCTCGGGAGGTGTAACTATTTTTAGCAATGGGAAGAGAGTTTCCATCACCAACCTCTACAAAGAATTCCCCGAAGCCATAGCCTTTCTCAGATCAAAAATAGAGTTGCAGGATGTTCAAATAATCTGGGGCAGGAAGGAAATTCCGCAAAGAGTTTAGTTGCGGTATCGTGATTATTTTAAATGCCGGACACTTTAAAAAGTGCCCGGCATTTTCATTTCTACGAATACTCCGGCAGCAGCTCAAAAAACTTGGCTGATGTTTGAATACCGCGGTAGAAATCCTTCAGCGCGAATTTTTCATTGGGAGAATGAATAGCATCACTATTCAGCCCAAAGCCCATTAGAATGGATTGCACACCCAGGATTTTTTGAAAATCAGCAACGATGGGGATGGAACCGCCTT
>DASSAY010000299.1:0-4443 GCA_035699185.1 Balneolaceae bacterium
AATTTTTATCAATCGTCGGTTCTTTTTCTGCTGAAGCAGTTCTAAGGCATCACCGGAAAAAGAAGGGGCGATGATGATTTCAGTAAAAATCTTGTCGATAGCTTCGGCTGTTTGTAAATCCAGTTTACGGTTCACCACAATGATGCCGCCGAAAGGTGATTGCGTATCGGTTTGAAAGGCTTTTTGCCAGGCGGTGGCGAGATCATCAGCCGAAGCGACGCCGCAGGGAACGGTATGCTTGAAGATAGCGCAGGTGGGTTTGGAATCCTGGAAATCAGCAATCAAATTCAGGGCAGCATCCACATCCATAAAGTTGTTGTAGCTGAGCTGCTTGCCGTGAAAACAGTCGATAAATTCGGACTGATCTCCATAAACGGCTGCTTTTTGGTGTGGGTTCTCACCGTACCGAAGGCTCTGAGATTTGGGCAGTGAGATATTTAACTGATCAGGCAAATCTTCATCACTCCCTAAATCATTAAAATAATTGGCGATATGGCTGTCGTAGTTTGCGGTGTGATTAAAAGCTGCCTGGGCAAATTTTTGGCGCTTTTCGAACGAAATTTTCCCGCTCTTTTCTAACTCCGAACTGAAATCATCGTACTGCCCGGGAGAAGTCAGCACGCAAACATGGGCAAAGTTCTTTGCTGCTGCGCGGATCATCGTGGGCCCGCCGATGTCAATATTTTCAGTTGCGATGGCAGGCGTACAATCCGGTTTTGAAACAGTTTCTTTAAAAGGATACAAATTCACCACTACCAGTTCTATCGGGTTGATGTCCAGCCGCTGCATTTCATCAACATCGGCCTGGTGACTGGTTCTGCCCAAAATACCACCGTGAATGATGGGGTGAAGCGTTTTCACGCGTCCGTCCAGGCATTCTTCGAAGCCGGTAACTTCACTGACATCCGTCACCGGAATACCGGCTTCGCGAATTTCTTTTGCGGTTCCCCCGGTTGAAATGATCTCTACTCCGGCTTGATGCAGTGTTTCAGCCAATGCAGTAATTCCCGTTTTATTAGAAACAGAAAGCAGGGCACGCTTTATGGATAGCGGATGTTCAGGCAGTTCGGACAAAGGTTGTAAGGCCACAGTTATGTTTTTGATTTAGCATTAGTGGTTATATTTTTTTATTACCAAAAGATAATCATCCCTGCGCCCTCCTTGAAAAGGAGGAGATTTTTCTCCCCTTTTCTCCCGAAGGGATGCCTTACGGCGAAGGAGAGATGCAAGAGGGGTTGTGGAAAAAACCTTGAAAACGGAGTCTTCATATTCAACCACGTTTAGCGTTAATCTTATCAGCCATTTTGGCAATCACTTTGGGATAGAGGCGGTGCTCTTCTTCTAAAATTCGTGCGGCAAGGGTTGAAGCATCATCAGTTTTCTTTACGGCAACTTTTGCCTGCGCTAAAACCGGACCGGCATCGTACTCATCCGTAACCACATGCACGCTACAACCCGATTCAAGCTCTTCATTTTCAATCACGGCTTGATGTACTTTCAGCCCGTAAAATCCCTTGCCGCCGTATTTTGGCAGCAGTGCAGGGTGTATGTTCAAAATTCTTCCTTCGTAGCGTTTGATAATTTCAGTGGGAATTTTGACCAAATAACCGGCCAGCGCGATGAGGTCTGTTTCCCATTCTTCAAGTTGCTGAAGCAGTACTTGCGCAAATTCATCAGCATCAGGAAAGTTGGCGGGAGAGAGTACCGAATATTTAATGCTGTGTTTCTTTGCCCGCTCAATAGCACCGATACCGGCTTTATTGGTGATCAAACCACGAATCTGCCCGGCAATTTTGCCGCTTTCAACGGCATCAATAATGGCTTGAAAGTTAGTCCCGGAACCGGATGCAAAAACGACGATGTTAGCCAAAGTGGAAAGACAAAGAGTTTATAACGTATTCGCCGCAAATATAAGTAAAAATGGGTAGAGATTAAGAGAGGAATTTTTAACAAGGTGCCAGGCTTTTGAAGTGCCTGGCACCTTCGAATAAGGAAGACTTCACTCCAAAAAATTTTCGCCTGCTTCCGGAATCCAGACTTCAGTGTCCGTGCGTTCTTCGGTGAGGTCTTTAAAATCCAGGGGATCTCCTGTTAGCACGGGAAAGGTTCCGTAGTGGATGGGCAGGGCATAATCCGCTTGAATGAGATCGCAAGCCATAGCGGCTTCTTCGGGACCCATGGTGTAATAATCACCCATAGGAACCGCGATAATATCAGGTTCATAAAGCTCGCCGTAAAGCTCCAGATCGTAAAAGATGTTGGTATCACCCAGGTGGTAAAAGGTGATATCATCATAAAAAGAGAGGACGAGTCCGCCGGGGTCGCCGGCATATTCATCATTGAAAGCCGAGCTGTGATTGGCAGAAACGAGCGTCACCGAAAAATCATCAAAGTCGAGGGTTCCGCCTTTATTAAATTCTACCGCCTGGTCATCACTCAGCCCGTGTTTTATGAGTAATCCTGAAAGCTCAACAATGGAAATAACCTTGCATCCGGTGCGTTCAGCAATCTCGAGCGTATCACCAACGTGATCATTATGACCATGAGTAAGCAAAATATAGTCCACTTCATCCGGCTGTTTAAGGTTCTCGGGCGTGGTGGGATTTTGAGACAAAAAGGGATCAATCAAAATTTGGCTGCCCGAAGGGCTTACGAATTTAAAGGCTGAATGGCCGAGCCAATAAGCTTGAACAGAAGTTTCCATTGGTAAAGGATTTTATTTGAAGATTATGCAAAAACTGATATGTTATAAAGAGAATCGCTACAAATTGTCAACCATATCACAACTTTAAAAAAACAATCATTCCTTAAAAAAACTACTTTTATTTCTAACCAAACTAATTTTATCAAAAGGAGCGAGGACAAACTATGGCAGAACGTGTAAAACTGCATCCCGAAAACCCGCATGTAAAACAGTTATTCAAAATTGCGGATATGATAAAGCAAGGCGCTGTTTTACTGTTACCCACCGACAGCCAATATGCCCTTGGCTGCGATTATAAAAATAAAAAAGGAATAGAACGTATTCGCAAAATTCGTCAGTTAGGCAAAGATGATCATTTAACGCTGCTGTGTGATTCGCTTTCGGGCGTTTCCAAATTTGCCCACATTTCGGATCATAACTTCAAGCTCATTAAACGATTGATTCCCGGCCCTTATACCTTCATTTTACCGGCCACTAAAAAAGTGCCGAAATTGCTGGTACATCCAAAGAAAAAAACGGTAGGAATTCGGGTGCCCGACTATCCCATTAATGAAGGGCTGATGCGGGAGGTCGGAAACCCGCTGCTGACGATTACGGCTAAAAAACCCGGAATGAACGGAGATTCGTTTGATCGTTTCGAACGCGAGCCTTTTTTGCGCGAGTTTGAAAAGCTGGTGGATCTCACGATTGATAATCAGCAGGATTTGCAGACGCGGGAGACAACCATTATCGACATGACCGATGATAATACCAGAGTTCTACGTAAGGGACTTGGAATGGATCGGCTGAAAGAAGTTTTCCGAATGCAGCAAGAACCGCTGGTTGAGGCGTAGTTTTCATCCGATTTCTGAGCTTCAGCTTGGAGGGAGTTGTACTCCCGACGCAATAAGTTCAGGAGCTTTTACTCAATTCACTCATCGGGCGCCTGTCTTCCGAAGCCTTGCGCGCAGGAAAGGACAAAAGCAGTCGCCAGATGAGGATTGATGCCGAGCTGTAGTTACCCAAAAAGCCCTCTAAACCCTTCATCAAAAGGCGGTTCGATGATGCCTTTTTCGGTGATGAAAGCGCTGACATATTGGTGAGGCGTAACATCAAAAGCAGGGTTATAGCTTTCTACTTTCTTGGGTGCCACATGGGAGCCGTTAAAGTGCGTAATTTCATCACCTTCGCGCTCTTCGAGAGGAATGTTCTTGCCCGTTTCCAATTCCATATCAATGGTTGAAAGAGGTGCAGCCACATAAAAGGGAATGTCATTTTCTTTTGCCAGTACGGCAAGGGGATAGGTGCCAATTTTGTTAGCGGTATCTCCATTAGCGGCGATGCGGTCGGCGCCTACAATCACCAAATCGACGTCACCGCTTTGCATGAGTGAACCGGCCGCCGAATCGGTGATGAGCTTCATCGGGATTCCGGCGTTCATTAGTTCCCAGGCAGTGAGGCGCGCACCTTGTAGCAGGGGACGCGTTTCATCTACCCAAACCTGAATTTTATTGCCTCTTTCGTGAGCATGAAAAATCACTGAAAGAGCTGTTCCATATTGCCCGGTAGCCAGGCTTCCCGTATTGCAGTGGGTCAAAATTTTGGCGCCTTTTGTGACCAACTCAATCCCGTTTTCGCCAATCTTTTTGCAAACTCTTTTGTCTTCATCATGAATGGTTTGAGCCGTTCTTAAGATTATTTCCTTAATCTCAGAAATATCCTTGTCTTTATGAGCTTGAATGGTACTTTTGATGCGGTCA
>DASSAY010000300.1:0-2172 GCA_035699185.1 Balneolaceae bacterium
ACTTGGTGTTCCGTGGTTCTATAGAGTACGCTTACGATGTAGTAAAGGAGCTTAAGAAGCAATCGGAGATAAATAAAACTGAAGATTTAGGGGCAAGAATGATAGATTAAGATCTACATTGTTTGCAAAACTCTGCTTCCGGATGGGTGCTCACTGGCTCTGCTCGGCCCGAATCAGGTACTCTTCGGTCCACTCGTCGTAGGATACCGAAAGTTCATTCGGCTTGCAACAAACCTGACAATCTTCGATATACTTTTGAACTTTCCCTTGAGAAGGATCGACAAAAGTATCATTGATCTCTCCGCAATAAGCGCAGGTAAATCCTGTGCCTTGAGATTCTTCCTGAATATCCATTTGATAGAAGTTTGGCTTTCCTTTCAAAACAGAAAAAACCTTAAATGCAATCCGGGATCTTAAGCTATACTCACGACTCAAAACTCATAACTCACAACTATTCCATCACCAAATCAGCTGCTTCATACAGAATACGCTGCCGCCGCTTTTGAGGAATTCATAAGTGCTTACTTCGTGAACCGAAAACCCCGCGTCGCGCAGATTTTTGTTAACATCGGTGCAGCCCTGTTGGATAATGACATTTTTGCCATCGGGACAGGTGGCGTTACAGGCAAAAAGCGTTTCGGCCTCGTATTCCGACGCTTTGATCACCTTGTCAAAAACCGTTTCAATCAGCTCTATTCCTTTGTCAGTAAAAGCTTCGGGATAAATCAGCGCTGTATTTTTATTAAGCACGCAAAAGCAGGTATCAAGGTGGTAGAATGATTCATCCACAAGCTCTACGGCAATAACCGGCACCTCGAACTTTGCTGAAATAGCTTCATAGGCATCATGCGAAGAACGATACCCGTAGCCGCCCCAAAGCAAGCGCTTGCCGGTATGCCAGATTGCATCACCGCAACCTTCGAAATCAGAAATTTCTTCATCATCCAGGTAATGAATTTCAAAGCCGTGCTGGCGGTACCATTGCTCGATATAGGGCACTTCGTCTTTACGCTGTTCGGCGTGCATAACGCTCATGAAAACATGCTGCTTGCCGTTTTCATCAATAAACGGCAGGCTCTGGTTGGCGCAAAAAACCATATCAGGCAAGCCCTCCTGGTCTTCAATCACATGCACATTCAGCCCGATTTGGTCAAAAAGAGATCTGACCTTCTCCCATTCATTATTAGCTTGAATTTGATCCACCTTGCCCACCTGGTTATTCATGTGCGGGTTGATGACATATTCGACCGAAAAATGCAGCGGACGAACCATCAGGACATCAGATGGCAGCGGCATATCGGGAATATCACTTATAGAAAAATCGAGTTGATCTGCGGATGTAATAATTTTCGCCATAACGGTTACCTCTCAAATTTTAATAATTTTTTAGGCATCTAAGATAACGATTTGTTGCAAAGAAACCATTGTCTTGTATATCGGAGCCCTGCTTCGATTGGTATTTATATTGATTTTTTCAACGTTCTTTTCCAAGTATACGCTTGGGGTTACATTTGTTATTTTGTAGCTTAAATAAAAGAGAAAATATGCTTTTAAACCACGAATTACTGTCGCAGTTAGCGCCGCTTGAGCTCAGAGCACGTAAAATTGTGGAAGGCTTCATCTCAGGCCTTCATAAAAGCCCCTATTACGGATTCAGTGTTGAATTCGCCGAACATCGTCCCTACAATTTCGGCGATGATCTAAAGCATGTGGACTGGAAAGCCTACGCCAAAACCGAGCGTTTTTATGTGAAGCGGTATGAAGAAGAAACCAATCTCCGTTGCTACGTTTTGCTCGATACCAGCAGCTCAATGTTTTATAAATACTTTGGTGAATGGTCGAAATTGCGATACGCCATTCATTTCGGAGCCGCCCTGATGTACCTGATGAATCGCCAGCGAGATGCTTGCGGACTGGTAACTTTCGGTGAAGAGATTGATCAATTCATTCCCGCAAAATCATCGGCTTCACATTTGAGATTGTTATTTTCGGAATTTGAAGAATTGCTTGAAAAGGAAGAAAAAGCAGCCGATGAAAAACGAAAAACAGCTACTTCTAAAGTCATTCATGAAGTAGCGGAACGGCTAAATCATCGAAGTTTAGTGGTAATTTTAACCGATCTGTTTGAAAATGTGGATGAGCAGGATGAACTCATTTCAGCGCTCAGGCATT
>DASSAY010000301.1:0-6023 GCA_035699185.1 Balneolaceae bacterium
AGGGTTTATTAATGAGAATGTAACCGTGCTAAGTGCCGCTTCTCAAATTAACAGCCTGTCAGAATTTATCGAAGAACAGGCCATGGTTAGTTATTTCGGCCGGTTGAGCTATTCCTATAAAGACAAGTATCTGTTTACCGGTAATATCCGTATGGATGGTTCTTCCAAATTTGGAGCTGAAAACCGTTACGGCGTATTTCCTTCCTTTTCAGTCGGCTGGAGAATTTCTGAGGAGAAATTTCTTTCAGACCTCGACTTTATTACCGACTTGAAACTTCGCGCCAGCTGGGGACAAGCAGGAAACTCCCAAATCGGGAACTATAATTATGCTACCCGCTTGAGCCTGTCTCAATACTATGTATTCGGCAATGAACAAAGCGTGGTATCGGGCGTAGCGCCAGTCAGCGTTCCCAATACAAATATTAAGTGGGAGACCACTACGCAGACGAATATTGGCCTTGATCTGGCTATGTTTGAAGGCCGGGTCAATTTTACGGCCGATTATTATATCAAAACTACTTCTGATATGCTGGTCCCTATTCCTGTTCCCGGCAGTTCGGGAATCACGCAAGCGCCTTATCAAAATGCAGGAAAAGTTGAGAACAGGGGCCTTGAGCTTGCTCTAAGCTATCAAAATTCCATAGGTGATTTTTATTATAACATAGGCGGTAACTTTGCTACGGTTAAAAATACAGTGCTTGACCTCGGGGGTGGCCTGCCTATTCCTTCTCCCATCTTATATCGCGAATCTGTGCGGTTGACACGAACCGAAGAAGGACGCTCGATTGGTGAATTTTATGGATACAAAACTGATGGTCTGTTTCAGAATCAGCAAGATATTGATAACCATGCCTTTCAGTCGGGAGCTGAACCGGGCGACATACGCTTTGTGGATGTCAACGGCGACGGAGTGATTAATGATAACGACCGCACCTATCTTGGAAGTCCTATTCCCGATTTTCAGTTTGGTTTTAATGCCAGTGCATCCTACAAAAATTTCGATGTAAGCTTCTTGATCAGCGGCGTATATGGTAACAAGTTGATGAACACAATGGGTTATCGCCTGCTCAACGGATCATTTATAGGCAATAAAATGGCGGCAATATTGGGTCGCTGGACCGGCCCCGGCACAAGCAACGATATGCCACGCCTTACCTGGAATGACCCTAATAACAACGCGAGGATCTCCGATCGTTATGTTGAAGATGGATCCTATGCAAGGCTTAAAAGCGTACAAATCGGGTATAATTTTTCAGATGGCCTTCTTGAAAAAATAGGAGCCCGAAGCGTACGATTATATATAAGCGCACGCAACGTATTTACGCTTACTAATTATAGCGGATTAGATCCCGAATTAGGAAAAGTGAATAGCAATAATCTGAATAACGGTATAGATATGGGTAACTATCCTGTTCCCAGGTCTTTCTTTTTAGGTTTGAATATCGGTCTTTAATATCATAAATAATATAAAGTTATGAAGTTAATAAAAGGTTTATTAATACTTTCTCTGGTACTTACGATGGGTTGTGAGGATCAGATCCTTAGCCTGAAATCGCCAAATGAAATAACGGCAGCGAATTTTTATCAAACGAAAGATGATGCTATTGCTGCCGTAAATGCTGTTTACGATCCCCTTCAATACCGGGGGCTATTCAAAAACAGCTATTGGTCAATCGGTGATATTACCTCTGATGATGCCCATAAGGGAGACGGAGGTAAATCGGACGGCCCCGCCTGGTGGGAATTTGACCTGTTTGAGATTAAAACAACCAATGCCCTTTTAGCCGACAGTTGGCGGGATAGCTATACCGGAATATACCGGGCTAATATCGCGCTCAAACATATCCCTAATATTGAAATGGATGAAAATCTTAAAAAACGGCTTATAGGTGAAGTAAAGTTCCTTCGTGGCTTTTATTACTTTTGGTTGGTTCGTCTCTTTGGTGATGTACCTTTAATCCTGGAACCCCAGACCCTCGGTGAGCTAAAAGTGGGCCGTACAGACAAAGCTAAAGTTTACGATCTTATCATTAAGGATATGATGGCTGCGGCTTCGGTATTGCCTGCAACCTATCCGGAATCTCAAAAAGGGCGTATTACAAAAGGTGCTGCTAACGGAATGCTTGCCAAAGTTTTTATGTGGCAGAAGGAGTGGCAAAAAGCCGCCGATCATTTGAAAAAGGTGATAGACTCCGGGGTGTACGGCTTATTGGATAATTACGCCAATAATTTTAAACCAGCTTATGAAAATGGAATAGAATCAGTCTTTGAAGTGCAGTTTACCTCAGGCGGGCCAAATGGAGCTTGGGGCAATGCCAGTGATGGCTCCATTCAACACATTAGTATAGCTCCCCGAAATTCCGGCCTACCCGGACTTCAGGGCTGGGGTTTTGACATGCCTACCCAGGATTTGGTTGATGCCTTTGAGCCGGGCGATCCTCGTCTTAAAGCTACCGTTCTGATGGAAGGCTCAACAATTCAGGGTAAAGAATATAACCCGGAATGGTCTTCTACAGGCTATAATAGTCGCAAATATCTTGTTAAGCAGGATGGTTTTCAGGGCAACGGCGCCGATTCGCCCGTTAACTACCGGGTTCTGCGCTATTCAGAAGTGCTGCTTAATTATGCAGAAGTTTTGAACGAATTAGGACGTACTGCAGAAGCCTATCCATTTGTTAACCAAGTTCGCCAACGGGTGGGCCTTGATAATCTCGATGCCGGAATGAGTCAGTCAGCATTTCGTAAGGCAGTTTATCATGAGCGCCGCGTAGAGCTGGCGCTGGAAGGCCATAGATGGTGGGATTTGGTTCGCACCGGCCGCGCCATGGAAGTGATGACCGCTCATGGACGAGGCAGTATTCAGGAATACAACCTGCTTTTCCCTATTCCCCAATCCGAAATAGATGTAAATCCTAAACTTACCCAAAACCCGGGATATTAAGGGTTAGTGCGGGTTGGATGCTTTTAGTGGCTGATGGAATGTTCATGCATCAGCCACTAATCATATATAGCAAACAGGCCGGCAGGCAAAAATTTTTAATCATAGTAAATAAGGAAAATATTATGAGGTATGTAGTCTCTTTAATGGCCGTTTTTTTTCTGTTAAGTAATATTACGTTGGCTCAGACAGGTAATGAAGACGGTGATGCAAAGGCGCCGGCTGAAAGCTTGCTTTTAAAAAATTATCGTCCCCAATCAATATATGTACTCCCGGAATATAAGGCTGAAAAGGCCAGCTTTAAGGCCATAGACATGCATTCGCACGCTTATCCCCATAGTGAGCAGGAAATTGAGGAATGGGTGCAGACCATGAAGGAGAACAATATTCAAAAAACCGTTCTGTTAACCTACGCCACAGGGGCTGAGTTTGATTCATTGTACGCAGTGTATTCTAAATATGGTGATTATTTTGAACTCTGGTGCGGCATTGATTACACCGGCTATAAAGATCCCGGCTTTGCTCAAAGAGCGATTAAGGAACTGGAACGCCTGCACGCTCTCGGTGCTACGGGGATAGGCGAATTAGGAGATAAGGGTAAAGGGCTGTTTTACTCTCATCCCACAAAAGCGTTTGGAATGCATATAGATGATGAGCGCATGGATCCTATCTTGGAAAGAGCCGGTGAGCTGGATATGCCGGTAACGATCCATGTAGCTGAACCCTATTGGTTCTATATGCCAATGGACTCAACGAATGATGGTTTGATGAATGCGCTTAACTGGAGGCTGGATAACCAGGAGAATATTTTGAATCATGGCGAGATGTTAGAAACCCTGGAAAATGCCGTAAGAAAACATCCGAACACTACTTTTATAGCGGCCCATCTTGGAAATAGTGCGTATGATCTGCGGATTATTGGCAGAATGCTTGAAAAATATCCAAACCTTTATGCGGATGTATCAGCCCGTTATGCAGAATTATCACAAATTCCCCGGCATGTAAGGATTTTTATTACCGAGCATCAGAACAAGATTGTATATGGCACAGACATGGGTACAAGTGACGATATGTATGATGTTACTTTCCGCGTGCTGGAAACCATGGACGAGCATTTTTACCGGCATGAAATGTTTGGCTATCACTGGAGTTTAAACGGCTTTAACCTCAGTGATAAGGTGCTGAAAAAGATTTATACGACCAACCCCCAAAAAATTCTTAATTAAAACAGACAGGCTCTGCTAAATGAAGATTCAATCATCCTTTTTTTTACTGTTAATAGCAGTATTCACCCTTTCGGCCTGCTCAAGTAGCAACTCGCCCACGATTCAAAGTGGAGATTTAACGCTTAGTTACAACGAGCTGCTGCATACAACCATTCACTTCGATAAAGCCAGGCAGCCTTTAGTAGAAGGATTTCAGAGTTCTGAGATTCTGCGAACCGGAAAGCAGGTGCTAAGCGATTTTAGGCTTACCGGTTATCACACTGAACAGATTAATAACAAAATCGGCCATGGCAAGCGCCTGATTGTAGAAGGAGTGCATAAGGATAATTCCTTTCAAATAGAAAAAAAGGTTATTGCTACTGCCTACGATGCGATTCCTAATTTTATATCTACAAAAGTAATATACCGTAACACGGGGGACAAAAAAGTGCCGGTTGAAGGATGGAATAACAACCGGTACACCTTGCTGTCAATCCCTGCAAAAAATGAGCAAAAGAGCTTTTGGTCTTTTCAGAGTGGTACCTACCCCTCCCGTCCCGATTGGGTACTTCCGGTAGGAAATGATTTTTATCAAAAAAACTACCAGGGCATGAACTCCTCGGATTATGGCGGCGGCACACCGGTACTCGATGTATGGAGGCCGGATGCAGGTATAGCTGTTGGCCATGTTGATCTCGAGCCTCAGCTGATATCTTTGCCCGTAAACTCAAAAGCAGTTCCCAATGGTGTGCGTATAGCGGTGAAGTTTGATGTTGACAGTGTTTCACAAAAAAAAGCCGCGCGTTTCATTGCTCCGGGAGACAGTATGTCCACATTAGAAACTTTTGTATATGCCCATACCGGTGATTACTATACTTCCCTGGAGGCCTACAGGAAAATTATCGAGTCGAAAGGCGTTACGTTTGCCGACCCGACTGAAACAGCTTATGAGCCTGTCTGGTGTGCCTGGGGATATGGGCGCGATTTCACTGTTGAACAGGTAATAAATACCCTTCCCAAGGTTAAAGAATTGGGATTTGAATGGGTTGTTTTGGATGATGGCTGGCAGATTGCTGAAGGAGATTGGCGGCCGAACTCCAAATTCGACGAAATAAGTATGAAGGAGTTTGTTGATATTGTGCATAGCTATGGTTTGAAAGCAAAATTATGGTGGGCGCCACTGGCGGCTGATCCGGGATCAAAAATCCATGAAGAACGCAGTGACATGCTTTTAGTGAACCAGTCGGGAGATTATCAGAAAATCACCTGGTGGGACAGCCATTATTTGAATCCCGCTCTTGACATCACTAAAGAATATCACAAAAAGCTGGTAGAAAAATTCATGAAGGAATGGGGATTTGACGGCCTTAAAATTGACGGCCAGCATTTGAACCAGGTTCCGGCTGATTACGGACATCCTAAAAGACAAAAATATCCCGAAGAATCTATTGAAGAATTACCGGATCTTTATAAAGTCATTTATAAAACAGCAAAAGACATACAATCGAATGCCGTGGTAGAAATCTGTCCCTGTGGAACGTCTGCATCATCTTTCATCATGCCCTACATGAACCAGCCGGTTTCTTCCGATCCGCTTAGTTCATGGCAAATTCGTCTCAAAGGCAAAACCTACAAAGCACTTATGGGCGATAATGCTGCTTACTATGGTGATCATGTAGAACTTAGCGACAATCAAAGCGACTTTGCTTCTACGGTTGGCGTTGGCGGTGTTATTGGTACAAAATTTACCTGGCCAAAATACTCCGGTTCTGATAACGAATTTCTATTAACAAGTGAAAGGGAAAAATGGATGGCTAAGTGGGTGGATATCTATAAGCAGTATATGTTACCCAAGGGCACTTATAGAGGCGAGCTGTACG
>DASSAY010000302.1:0-2782 GCA_035699185.1 Balneolaceae bacterium
TGGGTTCGCATTGTAGTGAACGAGAAAGAGCAGCGATCGATGCCGAGAGAGATTCTGTTAAACTAAAACAGGTGGAATATTTAAGCCGTCATTTGGGTGATGATTTTGACGGTGTAGTAAGCGGAGTCATTGAAGCGGGTATTTTTGTTGATTTAACAGGTTTGCATTGCGAAGGAATGGTACGCGTGAGCGACTTGAATGATGATTATTACGAGTACAGCGAAAAGCAGCACTGTTTGATCGGCCGGAATCACGGCAAAAAGTACCAGTTGGGGACAGAATTGCGTGTTAAAGTTACCAGAACCGACATAAAAGCTCGCCAAATCGATCTGAAACTTGTAGATTGATTATAAATCTGGGCTGAAACTAAGAAAAAGCAAAAAGGGTACTTATTATGAATAAAATAATCATCAATCTAAGTATTGTATCAGCACTTTTTCTTCTTTTCGGCTGCTCAAGCCCAACCAAAATAATTAATTCTGATGTAGATATCATAGGCATAATTACAGAAATTAAATCTGGTTCAGAACGATTGGGAATTTTAGTTGAGGAAGATTCTACCGTAACCCGTCCTGAGAAGAAGATTCCTCAAAAAATATGGTTATATGTATCTAAGGAGACTGAAATTTATAAACAGGGGGAATCTAAATCATTGATCAAAATAAATAGTGAAGATTTAAAAATTGGCTTGAAAGTAAAAGGTTGGGCAGGTCAGGCAGTTTTAATGTCATATCCTGCTCATGCTGATGCAGTACAAATCATAGCCATTGATAATTATTAAGCTTAAAGCGTATTAACGCGGGTTTATAGAGTTCTTTGAACAGAAGAAGATAATGCGGCAAGTTTGTAACTTGTAGAAAAAGGTATCTTTGTCATTCCGAGCGCAGACTCTTTTGTCTTTTAAAGAGTCGAAGTCGAGGAATCTCATCCGTTGTGAAATGATAGCTTCCTCAGTATAGTTTGTAATCATTTTAAAGCGGATGAGATTTCTCCGCTACGTCCCGATAGAACTCATCGGGACTCCCGGTCGAAATGACAAGTATGATTTGTCAGAGTAGCATTAAAATGTTATGAAAATTTCGCGCAAGAAATTTTATTTTAACTTATTATGGGTACAGATATGAAAACAGTTCTAAAGCACATACCGGTAATTATTCTTGTAGCGGCTTTCTTAGCTGGTGGGGCAGAAAAAGCCAGCGCGCAGTATTTTTCATTCGGCAAAAACCGGGTTCAATACACCAATTTCAACTGGCGCTATATTCAAACCGAGCATTTTGATGTTTTTTATTATGACTCCAAAAATTATGATCTCGCTAATTTTGGTGCTTACGCCCTGGAAGCCGCGCTCAAACAAATACAAGAGGATTTTGACCATACCATTGCCGATCGTATCCAGGTTATTATTTACGACTCTCATAACGATTTTTCGCAAACCAATGTAGTTCCCCTTCCGGTGGATGCGGAGGGAATAGGCGGAGTGACCGATCCCTATAAAAACCGCATCACCATCCCTTTTATGGGGAATTATCTCGATTTTCGAAACGTGCTTCATCACGAACTTGAGCATGCGGTGCTGAATGATATGTTTTACGGCGGAACGGTTCAGTCGCGGCTTGGGGGCAATGCCCTTCGAATTCCGCTTTGGTTTAATGAAGGAATGGCTGAATATAGCTCGCTCGGCTGGGATACAAACACCGATATGTGGATACGAGACGCAGCTATAAATGATTATTTACCACCCATATCGCGACTGGGAGGTTATTTTGCTTATCGCGGGGGACAGTCGGTCTGGAATTTTATCGTCCAGGAGTACGGCCGCCAAAAGATTACGGAAATCATACAAACGCTGATGACCCAGCGCGATATTGAACAAGCTTTTCTTCGTACCACAGGCTTAACGCTTGAAGAACTCTCCGAGCGGTGGAGAGACTACTACCGCGAACGCTATTTGCCGGAAGTAGCCAACCGGGTAGAAATTGACGAAATTGGTACATTGCTAACCAAAAAGAGCGAAAGCGGCCTTGTTAACAGAAGCCCCGAAATATCCCCGCAAGGCGATAAAGTGGCTTTAATCACCAATAAAGGTGGCTATTATGATGTTATTGTGATCAGTGCCATTACGGGAGAAAAGCTCAAAACCCTGATCAAAGGCCAGAGCAATGTGCTCTTCGAAGAATTTAACATTTTAAATCCCAATCTTAGCTGGTCGCCCGATGGCCAAAAACTCGCACTTTCGGCAAAATCTGAGGGCCATGATAATCTGGCTATTGTTGATTATGAAAGCGGCGATGTTAAGCTAATTACGTTTCCCAAAATGGATGCCATCGGCTCGGTGGCATGGTCGCCCGACGGAACGAAAATTGCTTTCGACGGCAACATCGGTTCACTCCAGGATATTTTTGTTTATAATTTGGAAACAAAAGAGTTCATAAATGTAACGCATGATGCCATTTCGGATTATGAGCCGGCCTGGGGACCTGATTCTGAAACGATCTATTTTGTGTCAAATAGGGGAGATGAAGTCAAGCTGAACAACATCAAAAATACATCACGGCTGTTGCTCGATGATGATATGTACAGTTCCGACATTTATGCGGTTGAGGCCGGAGATGCTTATGCTCGTCGGCTAACCATCACCCCTGAGTGGAATGAAACCCAGCCGATGACTACCCGTGATGGCAAACTGTTTTATGTTTCTGATGAAAATGGAATTCCCAATGTTTATTTGATGAATCTGGCTGACCGCACATCATCACCCATAACAAATCTGCAAACCGGCGTG
>DASSAY010000303.1:0-2741 GCA_035699185.1 Balneolaceae bacterium
TGTTCTGAGTATGAAACTGCTTATAGTTGAAGATAACAAAGATCTGCTGGAGAATATTCGCACTTATTTAGGACGTGAGGGCTATATTTGCGAATATGCCATAAACTACCGAGAAGCTTTTGACAAAGTAATGTCGTACACTTACGATGTGGTTTTAATCGACATTATGCTGCCGGGCGGATCGGGGCTGCAAATTTTGCGCGAGCTGAAATCTGTCAACCCGCAAACGGGCACGATTATCATTTCTGCCAAAAACGCGCTGGATGATAAAATTGAAGGCCTTGAACTGGGGGCGGATGATTACCTTACCAAGCCGTTTCAGCTGGCGGAGTTGCACGCGCGAATTAAAGCCGTGAATCGTCGCCAGCAGCGAGGAGGCGCAGAGGTTTTAACGGTGAATGAAATCAGCATCAACACAGATACGATGGAAGTGGCCGTGGAGGAGGAGCCGGTAGATTTGACGCCCAAGGAGTACGATTTGCTGCTGTATTTTGCATCAAACAAAAACCATGTGCTTTCCAAGCAGACCATCGCCGAGCATTTATGGGGCGATTATGTAGATCACCTGACGAACCTGGATTTTGTGTATCAGCACATCAAAAACCTGCGCAAGAAGCTGGAAAAAGCCGGCGCCGAGAATTATATCGAAAGTGTGTATGGCATCGGCTACAAGTTTAAAACGAACCGCAAGCGATGAAGTTAATCACCAAATTTATATGGATTTACTTAATTGTTACGGTGATTGTTTTGGGTATTGCCGGCTATGTTTCGTATTTCATCATTCAGGAAGAACTGAATAATGAGTTGAAATGGCGCTTTTACGGACGTATTGAGCGGGTAACTTATTTGCTGGAGCAGGGCAAGCAGTTTGAAAATGGTAAAATAGGGGAAAGCGGCCATCTTGTGGTGATGCAGCTTCCGGACAACATTGAGCCGCGAGTAGAGCTCAGGGATACGCTGGTGTGGAATGAATGGCTGCAACAAATGGAGCCAAATTTAAAAATGGTGGCTTATCGAAATGTAGGCAACGATTCCTATTATATTTCAACCTATGGAACCTTAATAGAAACGAACGACATCAGGGAGGCGGTCATCCAGATTCTGTTATGGATTTTGGGCATGATGGTTATTGGTGCTATCGGCGTTGGGTTTATCATTTCAACCCGGCTTTTTAAGCCTTTTCGCAAAACACTGGCGCGAATTAAAGATTTTAACCTTCACTCGAAAAAGCCCATTGAAGCCGAAAAAACCAACGTTAAAGAGTTCGATGATTTGAACCTTTTTGTGGAGGAAATGACGCGCAAGGCCGTTAGCGATTATAAAAATTTGAAGGAATTCGCAGAAAATGCTTCTCATGAGCTTCAAACACCACTCGCCATTGCCAAAGGCAAGCTTGAACTCCTGACTGAAACCGATCTTTCACCCGAGCAATATCAATATGTGGAGGCAAGTCAGCGTTCTATTAAGCAACTTTCGCGGCTTAGCAAATCGCTGGCCTTGCTCACCAAAATTGAAAACCACGAATTTAGCCATGCGGATGAAGTGAATTTCACCCGGCTCATTCGAGAAAGCACGCAATCGTTTGATGAATTCATTAAGCTAAACGGACTGGATGTTCACACCGACCTTGAAGAAGATGTAGTCGTAAATATGCATCCGGTAATGGCGGATATTCTGTGGTCCAACCTCTTCCAGAATGCCATCAAACATAATATTGATGAAGGCAGCATCAACATTAAATTGACGGACGATTACCTGAATATTTCAAACACCGGAAAACCGGTTAATGGGGAGCCCGCCTTGCTGTTTGAGCGTTTTAAAAAAGGAGACCAGAATTCGCATTCCATCGGGCTGGGACTTTCCATCATCAAACGCATTATTGATCAAAACGGTTACGAGATTTCGTATCACGTGGTTGACGGCTGGCATTATCTTGAGGTTGAGTTTTAGGAATAATAGGGGCAAGAATTCAAGTTCTAATCCGTTCAAAGAATTCTTACCTTTAGTCTAAATCCCCTAAGGGGACTTTAGATAACTGCCTTTTTAAATTTTATCTATTGTTAGAACAATTATCTCCTATAGATAGGTTTTTATTTTTCAATTCAAGCAGCAATAAGTCCCCTTTAGGGGATTTAGGGGTGAACAAACAACTTAAAGCATACATTTTACAAAATTAAATCCATTTAGAATGAAGCCCAAACGTTTTCTCGCTTACGCCTCCGTTGTTATTCTTATCGGCGCGGGAGCTATTTTTTACATCATCAACGATTATTACAATCGCCAGGAGGCCAAAGATCAACTCACCGAAGTGGTGATGTACAAAAATCCGGGCTGTCAATGCTGCACTAAATGGGCAAAATATATGGAGCAGCACGGCTTCGCAGTTACCGTTCGTCCCAGCCGCCAAATGCCTGCGATAAAAGCCGAAAAAGGGGTTCCTTATCAACTGGCATCGTGCCATACCGCCATTATTGATGGTTATGTAGTTGAAGGACACGTGCCAATACAAGAGATTAAACGTCTGCTTACCGAACGTCCCGATGCGATAGGAATAGCCGTGCCGGGTATGCCCCAGGGCGCGCCGGGCATGATCACGGGAAAACGCGATCCTTACCAGGTGATACTTTTTAAAGAAGACGGAAGTCAAACGGTTTACGCAAGTTATAACCAATGAAGTTAGGAAACCTTTTTCTATTGCTGCCGCTGCTGTTTGGGGTGATGTCCTGCTCATCCCAGCATTC